>JBGPAT010000307.1:0-3868 GCA_041480885.1 Anaerolineae bacterium | reverse complement strand
TCCGACCAAGCGTATGTCGGGCAACGCTGCGTGCTGAAGCTCAGGGTAATACCGTCGCAGCACTTCGGCACCGACCTCGCCCCCAACGATGTCCGCTGTCGTCTCGTTCATGGTCCGTAACTCCGGTGTATCGTCATACAAGAGGCCGAGGGGACGGAATTCCAGATAGTTGTGCGTCCACTCATGAGCCACAGTGCTTGTCAACCAGGTCAGATCGGTCGTGCGCATGATCATGGTGGGATAAACTCCCACTCCGCCGATTGGAACCACCAGAGCGGAGACATCCAAACCGCGCTCCACCCGCTGCTCAAGTGCTGCCTGCCGATCGACTGGCAGCCCGGGGGTAATCGAGATATTTGCGGATTGTTCGATATGATTTCGCGGTGAGACGATCAACGCGTCCGGTACCGACGTCGAATGATAGAGCACGGAAGGTATAGGCTGCCCCAGGATGGTCAGTCCCAGGTCTGCCGCTACCGCCGCAACCTGTTCCTGCAGGACGCCTTCGGCCAAGGGCGCTAGTTCTGTCTGCCGCTCATTCAGCTGGGCAAGTTCCAGGCGGATGTGCGCTGACGACGATTGCTTGTCCGCAATTCCGGTATCCGCGTATATTCGGTTGAGCGCATCCTCGGCCTGGATGATCCGTTGCGTGACATGTAAATAGTCTGACACAACGATCTTACTGGATTCCCGGTCCAGATAGCCAGGGATGCCTGCCGCGCCCTGCTGGACTTTTATTCGGGCAGCGTCAAGCATCCAGGAGAAGTAGTCAAACTCGATGTCTCGCGTATACGCGCGTACCTTGTCGGTTTCGTCCTCAGCCCGCGGCGCGCTGTAGGTAAGTGCCGCAACGCACATTCCCAGTAGGAGCAACCATTCCGCGGCCCGGCTCAGTCGAAAGCACATGAAACGAATTATAACGAGTGATGTTTAGCATTGAATGAGCGGAGGCGATGCAATAGCCCACCCCTACACCGAGGTCTGCCCTCTCCGGATGGATTCTAGGCCGTTGCCGGTTGAAGGTAGAGCCGTTTCCGAAGCCAGAATGCGACGTTGACCAATCCAATCATTACGGGCACCTCCACCAGCGGGCCGATCACGGCCGCAAAGGCTTGGCCCGAGGAAATGCCGAAGACGGCCACCGCCACGGCGATGGCCAGCTCGAAGTTGTTGCTGGCGGCCGTAAAGGAAAGCGTGGCGGTCTTGGAGTAGTCCGCGCCGACAGCCTTGCCCATGAAGAAGCTGACCATGAACATGACCACAAAATAGATCAACAGCGGGATGGCGATGCGCACTACGTCCAGTGGAAGCTGAACAATGTATTCGCCTTTCAAACTGAACATGACCACGATGGTAAAGAGCAAGGCCACCAACGTGATGGGGCTGATCCTCGGCACAAACTGATTGTGATACCACTCTTTGCCTTTTGCTGTAACCAGGATCAAGCGTGTGAAGAACCCCGCCAGAAACGGGATGCCCAGATAGATGAACACGCTTTTGGCAATCTCCCCGATGGTGATCTGCACCAAGGCGCCTTTCATGCCGAACCAGGGCGGCAGAATGGTGATGAACACGTAGGCATAGAGACTGTAGAACAACACCTGAAAGATGCTGTTGAAGGCCACGAGGCCGGCCGCGTATTCGGTGTCACCGCGTGCCAGTTCATTCCAGACGATGACCATGGCGATACATCGGGCTAGGCCGATCAGTATGAGCCCGGTCATGTATTCAGGATAATCGCGCAGGAAGACAATCGCCAGCACGAACATGAGGACCGGTCCAATAATCCAGTTCTGCAGCAGGGACAGTCCAAGTATTCTCCAGTTGCGGAACACATCACCAAGTTCCTCGTAGCGCACCTTGGCCAGAGGCGGGAACATCATCAAGATCAAGCCCACGGCGATCGGGATATTCGTGGTGCCGATTGAAAAGGTGGTATTGAAAGACTTCACTGCGACGGGGAAAAGGAATCCCAGCCCCACGCCGACTGCCATCGCCAGGAAGATCCAAAGCGTAAGAAAGCGGTCCAGGAAGGACAGTTTCTTGCTCAGGCTTTGCGCCGGAGCTTGCATTGCAGCAACGTCAGGCACGGTAGACCTCCATTTGAGAGAGATTATCCAGCCTGCCCGAGCAGGCGAGGAATTTCACGTTCGATGTCATCGCGCACCTTGCGAAAATCGTCCATGGTATCCGCTTTGGCGGGGTCGGGGAAACTGTGATGCAGTCGCCTACCCTTTCCGAGCCAGATCGGACATTCCTCAGCCGCCGAATCGCACAGCGTGACCACCAGATCGAATTCCGTCCCGCGGAATTCATCCGCCACTTTCGACCGACCGATGTGCTGGATCCCGATTTCGGCCAGCGCCGCCAACGCCTTGGGATGGGTGTAACCTGCTGGAGCAGTCCCGGCGCTGACGGCTTCCCAGGTCTCGGACAGCCGTGCATTAACGATGGCTTCCGCCATCTGTGAGCGGCACGAATTGCCAGTGCAGAGGAACAGGATGCGGCGTTTTGGCACTAGGCCGTCTCCAGCGCGTTTGCCAGAAACGTCGAGATTTCTGCCACGCTCGGAATGCGCCCCGCGCTTACCAACTTGTCGTTGATCACAAGCCCGGGGGTGGACATGATGTTGTATCGCAGCATTTCGGCACGGTCCGTCACCTTGACAAACTCGGCTTGCAGGCCCATGCTTTCGGCCGCTTCATGCGCGAGAGCATTCAGTCTTTGGCAGTTGTCGCAGCCGGGACCCAGGATTTTGATTGTGAGCATTCGTATCTCCGTTGTGGTTGAGAATTTATGGGTTCGAAATGATCTCTATCTCGGGCTCAATGCTGATCTCAGATTTCACCGAGTTGGCCACGAGACTGTATTTTTGGGCCGATTCCAGGGCGCGGCGAACGCGCGCTTCCAGGACGGCAGTGTCCTCAGACCCTTTGTCAATTTGGATGATTGGCCGAAAGCGGAGGTGAGTAAAGATCTCGGTGCGGTCTAGCTCGATCAGTTTCGTGCCTTCGGCGCGACATTCGTAAGAAAGCAACTTGAGCTTGTAGCGTTCAGTCGCCCAGATGAACATCATCATGATGCAGGTGTTGGCGGATGCCACAAAGGCGTCTTCAGGTGTCAGGACGCCTGGATGGCCTTGGGCCTCGGGCGGCGCTGAAAAGTCCATCTCTGGCCCATTGCCCATGACAATGTGACCCCAATGTTCGCCCTTCCAGGCGACCATCGTGTGATAGGTTGCGGTCTGGCTCATGGGGTCGGTTCCTCCTGAGAAAAAGCCGAATATTCCCGAAGAAGCATCGCCAGGTACTGGTCTTCCAGGTCAACCGGCACCGCATTGTAAATCTTGACGGTATCCAGCATCTCTCGCAGCGTCGAGTCTGACGGCGGTTTACCGGCTTGCCTGAATTGCTCGAAGATCAGCGGCAGGGCAATCAGGGTGACTTCCTGACCATCCATGTGCACCTTTTGAGTCGGGATGCCCGAACCACAGGCGCAGGCCGCTGCTTTCCCGGGTACTACGCTGTTTCGTGGCGGAACGTTCGTATCTGCCGATGCGGCAGTGGTGCCCGACCGCCGGCTCCAGGGTTTGTCCAGCAGTTCATCCACAAGGGCAGCGATACGGTCGGCGGCCCGATCCACTGCCTGAAGACCGGCGGGGTTAAGGCGCCGTTTCCCTTCCAGTTGGCCGAGGCCACCTTCAGCAACCACGTCTCGAATCATCACACTCCCGGCTGGTTTGTTGGAGTACATTTCCGTGCCACGCGCCGCGCAACGCAGTTCGCAGCCGTCCACCGCAATCGTCGGATAGAACTTCGCAAAAGCGCGATCGCCCTCCCCGCCGGCCAGAAATAGTGGCAGGCAGATG
>JBGPAT010000306.1:0-3900 GCA_041480885.1 Anaerolineae bacterium | reverse complement strand
CTTGCCCATGAAGAAGCTCACCAGGAACATGATCACGAAGTAGAACAGGAGCGGGATGGCGATGCGCACCACATCCAGCGGGATGGTGACGATCAGCTTGCCCTTCAGGCTGAACATGACGACGATGGTAAAGAGCAAGGCAATCAGCGTGATCGGGCTGATGCGCGGGATAAACTCCTTGTGGTACCAGTCCTTGCCCTTGGCCCGCACCAGAACAAGGCGCGTCAGGAAGCCGGTGATGAAGGGAATGCCCAGGTAGATAAAGACGCTGCGGGCAATCTCCCCGATAGTGATATCGACGACATTCCCTTGCAGACCCAGTTTGGCCGGCAGGACGGTGATGAAGACGTAGGCGTATACGCTATAGAAGAGGACCTGAAAGACACTGTTGAAGGCGACCAGCCCGGCGGCGTATTCGGTGTCGCCTTTCGCCAGCTCGTTCCAGACGATGACCATGGCGATGCAGCGCGCCAGGCCGATGAGGATCAAGCCGGTCATGTACTCGGGATAGCCGCGCAGGAAGATGATGGCCAGGGCGAACATCAGGATCGGACCGATCACCCAGTTCTGGAGCAGTGACAATCCCAAGACCTTCCAGTCGCGGAAGACGTCGCCCAGCTCCTCGTAGCGCACCTTGGCCAGAGGCGGGTACATCATCAGGATCAGCCCGATGGCGATCGGGATGTTAGTGGTCCCGACCGAGAACCGGTTGATGAACGCCTCTACGCCGGGCACGAAATACCCCAATCCCACGCCAATCGCCATGGCCAGAAAGATCCACACGGTCAGGAAGCGATCCAGGGTGGATAGCCGCTTGGTCACGCCGCCTTCCTTGGATGAAATGGCAGAAGCGTTTGGGTTGGCCATCTCAGGCTGTCTCCATCTCCGCGTTTACCAGCCAGGTGGTGACTTCCGCTTCACTGGGGATGCGTCCAGCGCAAACCAGCTTTTCGTTGACCACCAGCCCGGGCGTCGCCAGGATTGGGAATTTACGGATTTCCTTGTAGTCGATGACTTTCTCGACCTGAGCTTCCAGAGCCAGGGCTGCCACCGCTTTGTGGGCGATGGCCTCCACCCTCTTACAGTTTTCACATCCAGGGCCTAGGACTTTGATAATGAGCATGATTCTTTTCCTTTCAGTTGGTTTTTGTTATTTGAGTTCAATCGCTGCGCCGCAGCAGGCATCCACGCACACACCGCATCCGTTGCAGCGCTCCTCATCGAAGAGTATCCGGCCTCCCAGCGGGGCTGTATCGTCCATTACATACGCAATCGCCCCTTCCGTGCAAGCCGGAATGGCTAAGCAGATTTGCCCTTGGGCCGGGCATTTTCGCTCATTCAGGACTGGTTTCACACGGTTACCTCTACCTTTGGTTCAACGATGATTTCGGATTTCACTGAGTTGGCTACTAGGCTGTACTTCTGAGCGGCTTGAAGGGCGCGCCGCGTACGTGACTCGACCTGAGACGGATCCTCCCCAGCCGCGGCTACGCGGATGATTGGCCAGAAGCGAAGATCAGTGAAGATCTCGGTGCGATCGAGCTCGATCAGCTTCGTGCCCTCTGCCCGGCACTCGTAGGATTGGAGTTGCAGTTTGAACCGCTCGGTCGCCCAGATGAACATCATCATGATGCAGGTGTTGGCCGCGGCCACAAAGGCGTCTTCCGGCGTCAGCACCCCGGGGTGACCCTGCGCGTCGGGAGGCGCTGAGAACTTCATCTCCGGTCCGTTGCCCATGGCGATCTGTCCCCAGTGTTCACCCGTCCACGACACGGTGGTGTGATAGGTCGCCGTTCGGCTCATGGGCGCACCTCCTGGCCCGCGCAGTAGGCCGCGTAGTCACGCAGTAGCGCCCTGGCGTAGTCGGCCTCGGCGTCGGACGGAATCGGGTTGTAGATCTTCACCGTCTCCAACAGATCGCGGGTGACGCTTTCCTCAGGCCGGCGACCCGCCTCGTGCAACTGCTGGAAGATCAGCGGCAGGCCGACTAGCGTGACCCCTCGGCCCCGCACATCCACGGTCTGAACCGGGATTCCGGAACCGCAGCTGCAGGTTGCACCAACCGGCGTCTGCGCCTCAGCCGGTGTGGAGGATTCATCCGTGAAGGCGCCCGTCCGCCGATTCCAGTGGCGATCCAGAAGTGAGTCCACCTGACCCGCGACGCGGGCAGAGGTGATGTCGACGGCCCGCTGACCTGCATCGTTCAGGCGCCGCAGTCCGACCGGTTTCTCCAATCCGGCCTCGGCGACAATTTCGGTCACGACCACAGACGCCGCCGGTTTGGCCGAGTACATCTCGGTGGCACGCGCGGCGCAGCGCTTGTCGCATCCGTCGATCGCCACGGTCGGATAGAAGCGGGCGAAGGCTCGATCGCCCTCACCGCCCGCCAGGAAGAGCGGCAGGCAGATAGTGACCGTGTCGCCAGGCCGGAGCTGCTCAAGGACCTTTAGCGCAGCCAGGCGCGTGACCGTCCCCTCGGCCAGTTCTTCCCCAGAGCAGGCCACGATGCCGACCTTCTTCTTCGGCAGCTCAGGCATCGGCGGCTCTTTCTTCGCCCTCCCGCAACGCATCGACCGTGGCGGCGATTTCCTCGGCCATGGCATAGGCCAGTTGCTGCCCGCCTTCATTCAGTTCAGCGATGCCCTGCGGTTTGAACTGCTTGTAGCGCCGATAGACATCCAAGACGGCAACCTCCTGCGCTACCGTCCCACCGCTCTCCTTGACCATCTTGGTGGCACAGGCCAGCTTACAGCCGTCGATGGTAATCGCCAGATTCTCGGAGACAGCGGCGCGCGCGGCGTCATCGCCCAGGACGAGCAGCGATAGTGCCACAAGCTGGGATTCGGCCGGGCGCAGATCCAGCGTCACGGCGTAGGCTGCCTCGCGGCTCACCGTCCCATAGGCTTTCCCGATTCCGCTGCACGGCACAATCACGACTTTGCGATCGTCCTTCATAGCTTCTTCGCCTCCTCTTCCGCCTGGCCCTTCATCAGGCGGAAGTAGGCTTCGGCATCCAACAGTCGCAGGCGATCGGCCTCCCAATCCGTGGCCTCGATATCGGCCAACCACCCCGCCCCATACGGGTTCTGGTTCACCGCCTCCGGCGCCGTGCTCATGGCCGGGTTGGTTTCCGCGACCACGCCTTGCACAGGCGAAGCCAGGCTGACATTCACCTTGATGGTTTCGATGATGGCGACCTCGTCCCCAAAGCCGACGGCGGTCCCCTTGGCTTTCACCTCGGCAAAGGCGACGTCGCCACTCCGCTGTTGCAGGAAATCGGACAGACCAATGCGGACCCGCGTCCCCTCGGGCTTGGCCCACACGCCCTCATCCGTGTAGTAGCGATCCGCGGCGACCTTGAAGGTGAACTTGTCCACAGTGGTTTCTAAATACTCCGGCATCACTTGACTCCTTCAAGGTTCGGGCTCATCGGCGCGTCCCGCGAAGCCCAAGATACGCAATCAACGAAGAACTGCGGGCCGGTGCGACTCATAAGGCGGGCAATCAATAGCTAAGGGTCCGCCTAGTCTTCTCCGGCAGTCCAACTCGCAGGCCAATTCATTCCTTTTCCCGAATGTAGCCAGCAAAAGAAGTGAGCCTCGTCAGCCCCCATCGCTCAAGCCCTGATCTCCAGGGCAGGCGAGCATTCTGGGCACGGGCAAGCCACATGTCGAAGTGAGGACGCTCTTCCTCCCCTGGGGCCCTTCGGCAAGAGAGTATCCAGGAGCTCGGCGACTCGCGGATCCGACAACCGATAGAACACGTACGTGCCGTTGCGGCGCTCTGCTACAAGCCCGGCTTTCCGCAGAACCATGATCTGTTGCGAGATGTAGGGCTGGCGATACCCCAGATGCGCTTCGAGGTGACAGACGCACGCCTCCCCGTCCCGCAGGATTTCGG
>JBGPAT010000305.1:0-3913 GCA_041480885.1 Anaerolineae bacterium | reverse complement strand
GGATCACCTCATTCACTGTCGAGGGCTACGGCTCTGAGGACATGGGCCAGCCAAGCTTGTCGCCGAGAGTTGGTCATGGTCAGACGGGTTCTCGTCGTAGGTGATGTCAACATCGACCTTGTTCTCTCTGGACTGGCCCACCTGCCACGCACGGAGGAGGACGTGGCGGCTACGGGGCTCGACCTTCTGGTCGGCGGACAAGGGGCGACCATGGCCCGAGCTCTCGCACGGCTCGGACTTTGTGTTCGCATCGCGGGCCGAGTGGGTCAGGACGAATACGGTCAACGGGCCCTCCGTGCGCTACAAGCCGACGGAGTAGACACCACAGGGATCTCGGTCGATCCGAATCTCCAGACGGGCGTGACAGTGATCCTGTCGGCGGGCGCCGAGCGTGCCTTCGCCACGTACATGGGGTCGATTTCAGCAATCCAGCGAGACGATATCACGCACCAGATGCTAGAGACTGCCGACCATCTCCACCTGAGTTCCTTCTACATGCACACGAGCCTACGCCCGGGGCTCCCTGAACTCTTTGACGAAGCCCGTCAGCTGGGCCTCAGCATCTCTGTTGATCCCGGTTGGGACCCCTCCAACGAATGGCACAGTGATATCCTCGAACTACTAGAGCGCATCGACGTTTTTCTCCCCAATGAACTCGAAGCCAAGACGATCACCGCCACACAGACCGTAGAGGAGGCGATGGCCGTGCTATCAGGCAGCATAGAGACCGTAGTGATTAAGCGCGGCCCCCTGGGAGCGCTGGCTCGCAGCGGACCGTTGGTCTCATCTTGCGCCGCGTTCCCGGTCGACACTGTCGACGTGACCAGTGCGGGTGACGTGTTCAACGCCGGCTTTCTGTACGGTTACCTGGCCGACTGGCACTTGCAGCGGGCACTCAACTTTGCGAATGCCTGTGGGGCCATAGCGACAACGCGGGTCGGGAGCCTGGGGCTAATATCTGATGCAGGCGAGGTCGAGAAGTTTCTGAGTGCTCGCTTGCGTGCGCCAACTATTCCTGTGGAGTAGCAGAATCATGGCTGAAAAAGGGGCGATGACGCTTCGGGAAATCGACGGCCAACCAGAGGCATGGCGGCACACCATCCGCAGGGTGGAGGCGCAGAAGGTGCAGCTTCTTGCCTTGGCTGAGGGTTTGGAGGAGGTCATCTTTACCGGCTGCGGCTCGGCATACAACGTCAGCGCGGCTTTAGCGCCCACGTTCCAGCATTTCACAGGCGTTCGGTCTCGCGCGGTTCCGGCGGCGGAGCTGATCCACTTCCCGGAGACTGTCCTTGTCTCTAAGACGAACTGCCTCGTGGTAGCCATTACCCGCTCAGGTGAAACCACCGAAACGGTCGGGGCGTGCGAGGCGGCGCGGGCTCGAAAACTCCGCACGCTGGCAATCACCTGCCACAGCGGCAGCACACTAGTCGGCATGGCAGACGAAGCACTCGTATTGACAGAAGCCGACGAAAAAAGCGTGGTGACAACCCAATCCCTCACCAGTATGGTTCTGTGCGGACAGCTGTTCAGTGCACTGGTTGCTGACGATCGGCAGGCGATCGAAGCACTGAGGCAAGTACCTGAGTGGGGCCAAAGGACGCTGGCTGCTGCCCATCGGCTGGGGCAGACAATCGCGGGTGACGAGGTCATCGAAAAGTACGCCTTTGTAGGAAACGGACCTTACCTGGGGTTAGCACGGGAGTGCCAGTTGAAGCTCAAAGAGATGGTGCTACAGCCCTCGGACGCATATCCGATGTTCGACTTCCGGCACGGCCCCAAGGCTAATGTCGACGGGCATATGCTCGTCACTGCCCTCGTCTCAGATCGCGCGCGGGGTGAAGAGAGCGCTTTTCTGGAAGACATGAAAGAGCTGGACAGCAAGCTTCTGGTGCTTTGCGACCGGGCTGAAGGTCGGCTGGCGCAGATCGCAGATTACATTTTCGAAGTGGGGTCCGGGCTTCCCGATTTCACACGGGAGGTGCTCTACATGCCGGTCATACACTATATGGCCTACCACCGCTGCCTTGCGCGCGGCTTCGATCCGGACAATCCGTCCAACTTAACCTATTGGGTCGACCTGGCCCAGGCCTGATGATGGGCAATCCGCCGCACAGCAGAGGCACAAGGCAGTGGCAGTCTAGAGTACGAGCCATTGGGCTGCGAGTCGGCTGCCGAGCATGGCTGCCATTGGTCTGCAAGCTACACCACAAGGGTCTCGTCGAGCTACAAGCGAGGTGCGTTTGTATTGAGGATGCATGACTAGCCCTGGAAAAGGAGTCACGAATTGGCGCGCCGACGACGGTCTCCCCAGACGTGGTCCGGGCGCAAGATGCCGACCTCGTCTTCGTTCTGAGATCAATTAGCTCAGGCACAGTTACGGCCGAAACGACGAACCTGATCGAGAGACGGCCTCTGCAGGCGATGTCTCCAGGGGCCGACGAGCCCGACACAGCGCGATGAGTACCGCCAACGATTTCAGGAGCTTCCTGAAGATCATGGCCATCAGGTGAATGTCCACGCTCTCGGCGCAGATAACATTCTTTCTCACTCCGCACCGGAGTTCCCCTCTCTGGCCATTGGTCGCCTTGGACTCCCTTGCCCGTGGAACCTACCGCCTAAGTCGGACCGCGCGAGATACTGTTTCAACCCAGACCGCGGGTTGGCGATGCAGGCATCGGCCAATGTGATCCTGCCCATACTCGTCTCTGTTCGTCATCCAACGCTGCGTCACCGAGGTGATCGCCACGATTTGGGTGATGGGCTGATGCTTTGCTGGCGCCGGGCAAGCGGCCTGGCGTCCCTGGAACGCCAATGAAAGGCATGCCTGCATGGCCAAGCCTCAGATCAGACTGCTCTCCGCCGAGGATCTTCAGGCAATCCACGATACATCGCTTAAGATCTTGAGAGACGTAGGGGTGCTGGTGCACAGCTCAGAGGTGCTTGAATACCTGGCCGCAGCCGGTGCGGAAGTGGACCACGCCAGCGGGATCGTGCGTTTCAGTGAAGATGTTGTGGAGAAGGCGCTCGAGAGCACGACTAAGCAATATGTGATCTACGGCCGCGACGGCGAACGCTCGGCTCGCTACGGGTACGGCGATCAGAACCTGATCTCAAGCCCCGGCCAGTACGCTTGGTTTGACCACCGGACCGGAGAGCGGCGCGCTCCCATTCTCCAAGACGCGACGGCAGCGGCCACGGTCGCGGATGCACTCCCGAATGTCACTATCGTCGGAGCGATGAGTGTTCCAGTCGACGTGCCGCCACAAGTCCGAGATGTGGTGGTGACGGCCAGATTGGTCAAGACAACGACGAAGCCAACCTGGTGCTGGCCCGTCAGCCGCCAGAGCGCAGCATACGTCCTGGAGATCTACAAAGCCCTGGCCGGGGGTAAGGACGCTCTCAAGCGAAAGCCGATGGTGGAAGTCTTCCTGGAACCGATCAGTCCACTCCAACTTGCACCACCAAGTCTGGATAACGTGTTCGAGTATGTCGAGCATGGGCAGCCGGTCTGCGTGGGACCGATGGCGAGTGTGTGCGGAACGGGCCCGGCCACGCTAGCCGGCACACTGGCCCAGGAGAACGCGGAAATCCTGGCCGGAATCGTCACTGTGCAGGCGATTGGGCCAGGAACGCCGATGATGTACGGCGGCATTCCGCACATCTTAGATCCCAGAAAGGCGGCCTTTGTGTTCAGCTCTCCTGAACAGGCCCTCATGGCCGTGGCGATGACCGAGATCGGCAAACACTACGGTCTGCCGGTATACGTCAACGTCAATCTCACCGATGCGAAGACTATGGATGCCCAGGCCGGTATGGAGAAGCTGGGGACGTTAATCCCGGGCATGCTGGCCGGGGCGGACCTCTTTGGCCACGCCGGCATCCTGGGGCAGGACCATGGCGGGAGCCTGCTGTG
>JBGPAT010000304.1:0-3941 GCA_041480885.1 Anaerolineae bacterium | reverse complement strand
GTCCGCAGTACTGCCATTATGACGATCGCAGACCTCAGCAAACTGTATGTGCAAACCTACGTCGATCCTTCGGACTTTGCGTTATTCAAAGTCGGCAACCAGGCCGACGTCGTTTTCGACGCCCTGCCCGACCACACTTTCACGGGCAAAGTAGCACATGTGGATCCCGCCCTGGTTACGTCGTCTGGTTCCTCGGCGGTGAGCGGGCTGGTCGAGTTGGATCCGACCACCACCAGCGTGCTGCTCGGCATGACTGCCTCAGTGAATGTGATTTCAGCACAGACTCTCAACGCAGTCGTAGTTCCCCTCGCCGCCCTGCACGAATATGCTCCAGGCAAGTACACGGTGTTCGTGATGCGGAATGGACAACCGCAGGTGCAAAACGTGGAGGTCGGCCTCGAGGACCTGGTGAATGCAGAGATCAAGTCGGGCTTGCAGCCTGGCGATGTGGTGACTACCGGCTTGCTGGCTATCAAATAGCCATGAGGACTCTGCCTTGGCCCGCGTTCCGCGAAAGTGCGCGTGGCTTCAAATCCCCTACCCGTACAATATCTACACAATCCCTTAACAGTTGCTTCACGCCAGACTGCTACACTCTTGCCTGGCTCGACAGACTTTCAGCGGGAGAGACCGTAGGACTCGTCAGGGCAAGAAGGAAGGACCAGCTATGGTAACCCGCCTCGGAAAAAGTATCTCTCAGTTCTTTTCAAGATTCGCTGCTAACTTCACAGGAATTCCCGTCCTGCTCAAGGACTCCAGAAAGCGGTGGCGGATCATTGTCCCGACCCTCGCGATCCTTGCCCTGGCTGGGGGATCGATATACTACTACGAAGCCATTTATCTTCCATCACAGAAGCCGGCGCAGGCGAGTCTGCAGACCACCTCTGCGCGCCGCGGCAGCATCATTCTCAGCGCCGGCGGCACCGGCACACTGCAGGCTGCCAATCAAATAGCCTTGGGATTCAAGACGAGTGGTACGTTAAGCAAGCTCGACGTCGCAGTCGGAGATCAGGTCAAGGAAGGCCAGCTTCTGGCCCAGCTGGACAACTCATCCGAGACAATTCAGTATCAACAGGCAAAACAGACGCTGGCCGGTCAGACCTCAGTTGCCGCCGTTGCCTCCGCTCAGCAATCGATCGCCACAGCCACCAAGACTCTCCAGACCGCCGTCGGCCATCTGGCATACTTGATTAGCCCTCCCGTCTACTACTGGGAGCAGCAGATCGCCAAGGACGAACAGGCCGTCAAGGACGCCCAGGCGGCGGTGACTGCAGCCCCCACCGACCCAGTCGCGCTAGCAAGCCTTAAGAAGGCTCAAGACGCACTCGCCTCCGCCAAGGACAAACTCATCGGCGCTCAGGCCAGTTACGAACAGACCTATGTGCCCAACAACTTCACATGGTACACACTGAACATCAGTTCCCAACGAAAGATTAAACACTACGAGCCTCCCTCTGACGTGGACATCCTCCAGGCTCGCGCCGCTGTGACAGTGGCCCAAGGCGCACTGACCGATGCCCAGAATCTTTATGCGGCTCTTACCGGCGCCAACTTGCCGACGGACGCCTCCGGCTCTGGTCTTTCAACGCTTGGACAGGCCCAGCTCGGTGTTCAGACAGCGCTGGACAACCTTCAGGCCACCCAGCTCGTCGCACCGTTTGCTGGCACCGTGACAGCCGTCAGCGCCAATGTAGGCGATTCGGTTGGGAACTCCGCCGTCGTGACTATTGCGGACATGAGCAAACTGTATGTGCAAACCTACGTGGATCCTTCGGACTTCGCCTTGTTCAAGGTCGGCAACCAAGTCAACGTCGTCTTCGACGCTCTTCCGGACCAGACCTTCACGGGTCACGTCGTGCAGGTAAATCCAGCTCTTGATACATCGACCGGCTCCGCGGTCGTGAGCGGATTGGTGGAGTTGGATCCGAACACCGCCAGTGTGCTGCTCGGCATGACTGGCTCGGTAGATGTGATTTCAGGTCAGGCTCTCAACGTGGTCACGATCCCCCTCACGGCTCTGCACGAGTATTCAGCAGGCAAATACGCGGTCTTCGTGATGCGCAACGGACAACTTCAGGTGCAGTTCGTCGAGGTCGGCCTCAAGGACCTCGTGAGTGCGGAGATCAAGTCGGGCTTGCAGTTGGGGGATATCGTCAGCACCGGCCTCCTCGGTACAAAGTAGCCATGAGTGCGCAACCGATCATTGAAACGCACGACATCAAAAAGATCTTCGGGATGGGCGATGCAAGCGTCACAGCTCTCGACGGCATAAGCCTCACCATCGAGCCTGGTGAGTTCGTCGCGATCATGGGACCCTCCGGATCTGGCAAAAGCACGCTCATGCATATCCTCGGCTGCCTGTCCAGGCCGACCTCGGGCCGCTACATCCTGGACGGCCGCGATGTCAGCCAGTTGGACAATCGCGAGCTGGCTTTCATGCGCAACCAGAAGATCGGCTTCGTCTTCCAGGCCTACAATTTGCTCCCGCGCACCACGGCCCTCCGCAACGTCATGCTCCCTCTCCTGTATGAGCGTCGCGAGGAAAATCACAAAACCCCGGAGCAGCGCGAAGAACTGGCACGGAGCATCCTCGGAAGGGTTGGCCTGGGCACAAGAATGGAGCATCAACCGCAAGAGCTGTCGGGCGGCCAGCAGCAGCGTGTGGCCATTGCCCGGGCGCTGGTGAATGAACCCGTCATGATCATCGCCGACGAGCCCACGGGCAACTTGGACAGTCACGCTGGGGAAGACATCATGGGATTGCTGCACACCGTGCATCAGCAGGGAGCCACCATCATCATCGTCACCCACGATCCTCGCATTGCGGCTCATACCCAGCGCACCGTCGAACTGCGCGATGGCAAGGTGGAGAAGGTCACGCATAATGGGCATGACTCCGAGAAATGGAAGCGGCCTGAGCCCGCGCCCGGGGATCCGTGATGGATCGGTTCGGTGTCAGGGTGCCGGCTAAACCGATGCGCGCCTCCGCCATCAGCCGCGAAGGCTGCACCAAAGCTCTGGTGATGGCAGGCCTCATTTTGCTGGAAGCCCGCTTGGGAGATTCCGATGAAACTGCGTGAAATCGGTCGAACTGCTTGGGATGCGATCATGAAGAACAAGGTCAGATCGCTTCTGACCATGCTGGGCATCATCATCGGCGTAGCCGCTGTCATCTTGGTGGTGTCCATCAGCGCCGGTACCGAAGCCACCATCAGTGATCAGATCACCAGCCTGGGCGCCAATCTGATCTTCGTCACCGCCAATTTCGGACGCGGCGGCCCCGAGGGCGCCAGGGGCAGCAGCGGCGGTTTGGTATTCACCGATGCTGACGCGATTGCGCAACAAGTGCCCGGCGTCTCGAGCGTCTCGGTAGAGCAGGATACCTCCGCAACCGTTCAGACGGGAAATGTAACGCTGACAGGAGTAAGCGTTCTGGGCACAACACTTGACTTTCCCAACGTGCGGGACATGAAAGTCGCCAGCGGCGCGTACTTCGATCAGAATCAGTCGGATCACAAGGAAAAGGTCGCCGTCCTGGGTTCGAGTCTCGCCCAGTCGCTGTTCGGAACTGTGGATCCCATTGGGCAATACGTGACCGCCGGCACTACCCGTCTCACCGTCATCGGCGTGATGGCACCCCGCGGTTCGGTCGGCGGAACAGACTACGATGCCCGTCTGTACATTCCCATCACCGTCATCTTTCAGAAGTTCGTGCCCGCGCAGTTCGCCAGGTTTCTGGGCAATCGCGTGCGACTCATATACGTGAAGGTGACTAATCAGCAGTCGATCTCGCAAGTGGTCACGCAGCTCGAGCTGCTGCTCGACAGGCGTCACAACGTCACAGCTACCACCCGCGACTACACCATTACCACTCAGCAGGATATCATTTCCACCCAGGAATCCACCACTGCCGCTTTTCGCTCCCTTCTGGCTTGGGTAGC
>JBGPAT010000303.1:0-3962 GCA_041480885.1 Anaerolineae bacterium | reverse complement strand
TGATCGTGCGCTGGTTTCAATTCGGTGCATTCTGTCCGTTGTTCCGATTGCATGGCTGGCGCGAACCTGCAGTCCGCGATCCAATACCAAGTGGAGGACCAAACGAGGTATGGTCATTTGGTGATGAAGCGTATGCCATCCTAAGTGAGTACCTGTTTCTGCGGGAGCGTCTACGGGGTTACATCGCGACACAGATGAGGCTGGCGCACGAGAAAGGCGTGCCGCCAATGCGGCCGCTCCTCTTCGATTTTCCACACGATCCCACCAGTTTTGATATCGAGGACCAATTCATGTTCGGCCCGGATTTGTTGGTTGCGCCCGTGCTGCACCAGGGTGAGAGACGCCGGTCCGTCTACTTACCAGGCGGAACGAGCTGGACGGAGGCCTGGACCGACCGGATCTTGGATGGCGGCCAAATGACCACAGCCGACGCGCCACTCGATCGCATCCCCCTCTATCTGCGCGGTCAAGCCAGGTTGCCCATCCGCGCCGCCAGCCAACCGCTTTTGGACGCGAAGAGAGTCTACGACGACAGTCACCGATGACCGCGCTGTCCTAGGGGATAACTGAGACCCGCGGACTTATTCTCTACTCCTGAATGGTGTAAGCTTCGGGAAAAGCAGGCCAATATTGCCGAATTGGCCAAAAGACAGACTTGGTCCCGCAAAAAGGGCTTCTCATTGGTCGGGACATGACACCCAGTGCTCGACTGCCCCTTTCGGATATTGGATATTGGATACAATTCGTCATATGATGAGATTCAAGGTGAAACAATGGATTTAGCTCACATACGACTCGGACAAGTGCAACAAGGACTGCAAGAGAATGGCATAGACTGCCTCGCGCTGATTCCCGGCTCGAACCTGCAATGGCTCACGGGCATGAACTTCGGCCTGATGGAGCGCGCCCTGATCCTATTCATCCCCGCCGGGCAGGAGCCGGTCCTGGTTCTGCCGGCACTAGAAAAAGTCAAGTGGGAAAGCGAGGAGGTCTTCCCGGCGCACATCTTTGCATGGGACGATGAGGAAGGGCCGCAGGAGGCGGCACACCTGGCCGTCTCGGCGCTGCCGGCCATAAAGACTCTGGCCGTCGAGGACCTGCGGATGCGCGTGATGGAATATAAACTCGTGCGGCATTACCTGTCCGAGGCGCAAATCGTGTCGGCAGAGGAGATCATGGTCCCCCGGCGCATTCGCAAGGATGCAAGCGAGGTGGCGGCCATGCGCAAGGCAGTGAAGGTATGCGAAGCGGCGCTGGAAGAAGTCATATCCGGAATTACCTCAAACATGAGCGAACGCCAGATTGCGCGCCGCTTGAGCAGCGCCCTGCTGCTGCACGGTGCTGATGGCGCACCGGACGAGCCGCAGGTGTTGAGCGGCCCGCGCTCTGCGCTCCCGCACGGGGGCCCAACCGAACGCCGCGTCCTCCCGGGCGAACTGCTGCTGTTCGATTTCGTCGCCACGGTCGAGGGCTATTATGCCGACATCACCCGGACATTCGTGGTCGGGCGGCCGCCGGATGAACAACAGCAAGAAATCTATGAGACAGTGCTCAGGGCCAACGAAACAGGAAGGAAATCGATCTGCTCTGGAGTCGCCTGCGAAACGGTCGACAGCGCGGTTCGTTCTGTGATCGAGTCAGCCGGCTTCGGCAGGAATTTCATACATCGCACCGGACACGGCCTGGGGCTTGACGTCCACGAAGGGCCCTATCTGGTAGCTGGCAACCAAATGCGGCTTGAGGCGGGCATGGCGGTCACCGTTGAGCCAGGCATTTATATAGAAGGCTGGGGTGGCGTGCGCATTGAAGATGATGTGGTGGTGAGCGAAGGCGGCGGTGAGAGCTTGAGTGGTTTTAACCGTGAATTTACCGTGATAGGAACCTGAATAATTCGATGACCAGGATGGATCAGTACGAGCGGGCGGGGATTCTTGGGGTACATCCTTCAGATGATCACCGGGTCACTGGGATGATCTTTGATATCAGACGGTTCTCCCTACACGACGGCCCCGGCCTGCGCACCACTGTCTTCTTCAAAGGCTGCCCCCTCAGGTGTTCCTGGTGCCATAACCCGGAAGGCCAGGCCCGGAAGCCGGAGCGTTTTTTTTGGGATGACCGCTGCCTGAGATGCCAGGTTTGTATCAGCACATGCAAGCAGGGTGCTATAAGCCTGGTTGGCGATCATATCACCACCGACGACGAGAAGTGCATCCTCTCCGGAGACTGCGTTGAGGTCTGTTATGCCGAAGCGCGGCAGATTGCAGGGAGCGAAATGACCGTCGCCCAGGTGATGGCAGAAGTGGAGCGCGATGTTGCTTTCTATGATCAATCGGAGGGTGGCGTCACGATTTCCGGTGGTGAACCCTTACTGCAACCGGACTACCTGCTGGCGCTCCTGCTGGCTTGCAGGGAATCGGAGATCAAGACAACCCTGGAAACCTGTGGTTTTGCCACTTGGGAAACAATCGACCGAATTCGCCAGCATGTAGATCTCTTTCTGTACGACTTGAAATTCATGGACCTTGCCCTGCACAGGAAGTATACCGGCGCCCCAAACACACGGATCCTGGAAAACCTGCAAAGGCTCTCGAAGCAGGGGCACAACATCATTTTACGAATGCCGATCATTCCCGGTATCAATGCAGACGCCGAGAATGTCCGCGCGATCGCAGACTTTGCGGCGGCTTTGCCATCTCTGAATCGAGTTGATATCTTGCCCTATCACCGTGCCGCAATGAGCAAGTACGAGCGGCTTCACAGAACCTACGAGTTTACGGAACTCCTGCCTCCCTCGGAGGAGGGGATGGCAGAGGTGGCCCGTGTTTTCGAAGAGCACGGCCTGAAAGTCAAGGTTGGAGGGTAGACGCATGAGCATGAACGAGAGAGTCGCCCGACTAAGGCAACAGAGTCTGGCTGTCATTCCTTCCGTCTCGACTGAGCGGGCTGAGTTGATGACTCAATTCTACAGGCAGCACACCGAACTCACGTCCGCGCCGGTCACCCGCGCCAAGGCATTTCGCTACCTGATGGAACACAAGCTGATCCATGTCGGCGAAGATGAACTAATCGTGGGTGAGAAAGGCCCTGCACCCAAAGCGACACCCACCTACCCTGAATTGTGCTGTCACAGCCTGCAAGACTTGGATATCCTCGATTCCCGAGAGAAGGTCCCTTTCAAGGTCAGTGCCGAGGCAAGAAAGGTCTATGAAGAGATCATCATCCCCTTCTGGCGCGGCAAGTCAATGCGCGACCTGATCTTTGGTGAAATGACCGACAGCTGGAGAGATGCATACGAAGCCGGTGTTTTCACCGAGTTTATGGAACAGCGCTCGCCTGGCCATACCGTCCTGGACGACAAGATCTATCGAAAGGGAATGTTGGATTTTCAACTCGACATCGAGCAGAGCTTGCAAGATCTGGATTTTCTAAACGACGCCGAAGCCTATGCCAGGCAGGAGCAGTTGAAAGCCATGCACATTGTCGCCGGCGCCATTATCCACTTTGCCGAGCGGCATGCTGAAAAAACGCGCCAACTTGCCCGGCAGGAGGTCAATGCCCGGCGCAAGGCAGAACTTGAGCACATTGCCGAGGTTTGCTCACACGTCCCGGCACACCCTCCGAGGGATTTCTGGGAGGCTCTGCAAGCCTATTGGTTCGTTCATTTGGGCGTGACCAGCGAGCTCAATCCCTGGGACGCCTTCTGTCCGGGCAAGCTCGATCAGCACCTATATCCATTTTACAAGATGGGCCGGGAGCAGGGAACGCTCACACATCAGGAGGCAGAGGAACTGCTGCAGTGCTTCTGGATCAAGTTCAATAACCAGCCCGCCCCGCCCAAGGTGGGGGTGACGGCTGCCGAAAGCGGCACGTATACCGATTTTGCCCAGATCAACCTGGGCGGTGTGCAGGAGGACGGCGCGGATGGGGTCAACCCGCTGACCTACCTGCTGCTGGATGTGATC
>JBGPAT010000302.1:0-3971 GCA_041480885.1 Anaerolineae bacterium | reverse complement strand
TCTTCGGCGCAGGAACCGGGAATCCGTTCTTCTCCACGGATACGGCGGCGGCCCTGCGTGCCTCCGAGATCGACGCCGGCGTCGTCATCAAGGCCACCAAGGTCGATGGGGTCTATGATGCAGATCCGAAGAAGGATCCAACTGCCAGGAAGTTTTCCCGCCTGAGCTACATAGAAGTGCTCAATCGCCGCTTGGAGGTAATGGACAGCACGGCTGTGTCGCTGTGCATGGAGAATCATCTGCCCATCCTCGTGCTGAGTCTTTGGGATCCCAACGCATTGCTAAAAGCGCTTCAAGGGGAAGAGATCGGCACGCTCGTAAGCGACTAGAGCCGCCGGCCTCGACGGGAGGGGTAGGGCACGTGCCTGCCTCGCACCAGGCTCGCAGCCCCTCTGGATGGGCGGATGCCGCGCGTTCTGCTTTTCCTGGACTGCTACGCTCTCGTTTCCTGCGAAGTGTCGCCAGGGCCATGGCGCCTTCCTGTAGCACGATTTACTGTTTTCGGGTATCCTTAATGTGACAAATGTATCCGGAGGCCGCCGTGATCAAAGACCTTCTGAAAGACGCTGACCATCGCATGCAAGGCGCTATAAGGAATCTGACGGACGATCTGGCGGCCATCCGAACCGGACGCGCCAACCCGGCCTTGGTGGAACGACTGAGCATAAGTTACTATGACACGCCGACGCCACTCATGCAGCTGGCCACGATCAGTGTGCCTGAGCCGCGCTCGCTGATGATAAAACCCTTCGACGGAAGCACTCTCAAGGAAATTGAGAAGGCCATACAAGCATCGGACCTGGGCCTGACGCCAAATTCCGACGGCAAAGTCATTCACTTGAACCTGCCTCCACTCACGGAAGAGCGCCGTCGCGACCTTGTCAAGCTTGTGCATGTTCGCCTGGAAGAAACTCGGGTGGCGGTCCGGAACATCCGCCGAGACTCGCACAACGACATGCGCGACTTTGAGAAGGAAAAGCTCATTTCGGAGGATGACCTCAAAAGCGGTGAAGAGGATCTCCAGAAGCTCACCGATAAGTTCATCGAGGAAGTGGCTGACCTTGGCAGGAAGAAGGAAGCCGAGATCATGGAAGTGTAGCAGTCTTGCAAGGGGCCGGCGCGCCGGTACGCGCCAGGCTCTTGCCGTGCAGGCGCCCGTGTTAATCCGCCATCTGCTTTGAGCGCAATGTCTGACGAGCCGCTCGATTTGCCGCTCGACAAAAGGCCGCGTCATGTAGCCATCATCATGGATGGCAACGGACGCTGGGCCTTGGCACGCGGGCTGCCGCGCGTGGCCGGTCACAAGGCTGGGACTGAGAATCTGCGCCGAGTGATCCGGGCATCGGTGGAGTACGGCGTGAAGTACCTTACGATCTATGCCTTTTCCACTGAGAATTGGGGCCGCCCGCCTGAGGAGGTGCGAGGCCTGTTGCGCATCCTCGAGGACGTGATAGACCGCGAACTGTCCGAGCTTCACAAGGAGGGCGTGCAGCTGCGGCATATCGGTCGGCTTGAGCGGCTGGCGCCCAAGCTGCAGAAAAAAGTCCTGGATGCCATTGAGGTCACCAAGCACAACGATCGCCTGGTGTTGAATGTGGCGTTCAACTATGGCGGGCGAGACGAGATCATCCAGGCGATTCAGCGCATGATGAGAGATGATGTGAAACCGGACCAGGTGACCGACGCGCTGGTCGGCCAGTATCTGTATACAGCGGGGGTGCCCGATCCTGACTTGATCATCCGCACGTCGGGTGAGTTGCGCGTCAGCAATTTTCTGATCTGGCAGGCTGCCTATTCCGAGTGGTACATCACGCCGACCTACTGGCCGGATTTTGACAAAGCAGAATACCGACGCGCGCTGGAGACCTTTGGACAGCGCGATCGCCGTTTTGGAGGCGTTTCAGAGACAGTAGCCAACAAGAGCCATGGCTAGTCGGATCGTCACGGCCCTGCTCCTGCTGGCGTTGATGGCGCCCGCGATCCTTCTTGGGGGAATAGTGTACTTTCTTTATGTGGGGGTTTTTGTCACGCTGGCTGCGTGGGAATACGCGCAACTCTTTCAGGCGGCGAAATTTGAACCGTCTCTGGTGGCGACCGCCGCAGGAGCCCTGATCGTGCTTGCGGCGCGCGCCTTTAGGCCGGAGGCCGCCGGACCGGCGTTCACTGCGCTGATCCTGGCGGCGATGACCATTCATCTCATCGCATACGAGCGCGGCCGCGATCAGGCCGCGCTCGACTTTTTGATCACGGTGGGGGGCATCGCCTATCTGGGCTGGATTGCGGCCTACATGATCGATCTCAGAGGCTTGCCCGCCGGGGCGTGGTGGGTCATGATTGTCTTTCCGGTTATCTGGCTGGCCGACTCAGGCGCCTATCTGGTGGGTGTGCGGTATGGCCGGCACAAGATGCTCAGGCGACTGAGTCCGAAGAAGTCTTGGGAGGGCTACATCGCGGGGGCCATCGGTGGAACTGCCATGGGTGGTTTCTTCGCCTTTGCATATACCCGATTTGGACCTCTGCATGTGAGCATATGGCAGGGGCTCGCCCTAGGATTCGTCCTTAGCACCGTCACCACTCTCGGTGACCTGGGCGAGAGTCTTTTCAAGCGCTTCGCGCAGGCAAAAGATTCTGGTGCGCTGCTTCCCGGTCATGGCGGCGCCTTCGATCGAATTGATTCGCTAATCTGGGGCGGCGTCATCGGCTACCTCTGGATCAAGCTCTTTCTCCTATAGGCGGAGGATGCATGGAACACGCCGATCCCACTCGAAACCTGGCGCTGGAGCTCGTACGCGTCACTGAGGCGGCTGCGCTAGCAGCCGGGCGTTTCATGGGCCGCGGCGATAAGGAGGCGGCGGATGCTGCAGCCGTCAATGCGATGCGGCATGTCTTGCAGACCGTGGATATCAACGGGATCATCGTTATTGGCGAGGGCGAAAAGGACAACGCGCCCATGCTCTACAATGGGGAGATCGTGGGGAACGGTTCCGCTCCGGACGTGGATGTGGCGGTTGATCCGATTGACGGGACCCGGCCGCTGGCCTTTGGACGCACGAACTCCCTTGCGACGGTTGCCCTGGCGCCGCGCGGGACGATGTTCGACCCCGGACCATTTGTGTACATGAACAAGCTGGCGGTGGGACCGCAAGCCAAGGGCTCGATCAACATCGAAAAATCCATCACCGAAAATCTCATGGCAGTAGCCCGGGCCAAGCACACGGAAGTGGATGATCTCACTACGATCATCCTCGACAGGCCCCGGCACAATGAGATGATCGCTGAGATTCGCAAAGTCGGTTCTCGAATTCGGATTATCCCGGACGGCGATGTGGCCGCCGCGCTGATGACTGCATGGCCGGATTCCGGGGTGGACGTATTGATTGGCATAGGCGGCACGCCTGAGGGCGTGCTCGCGGCTTGCGCCCTGCGCGCCATGGGGGGTGAGATTCAGGGCAAGCTGTACGCGCGGGATCCGGCCGAACTGCGTCGCGGGCGCGAGGCCGGATATGACTTTGACAAAGTCCTTACGATGGATGATCTGGTGTCATCGGAGGACATTTTTTTTGCTGCCACGGGCATTACCAGCGGCGAGCTGCTCAGTGGCGTGCATTACTTCGGGGATGGCGCCCGCACGGACTCGATTGTGGTGCGCGGCCTGACGGGCACGGTGCGACAAATCACAGCCACGCACCGCCTTGATAAGCTGGAGCAGCTGAGCGCCATCAAGTACTAGGAGATGCATGTCGCACAGGTGTTTTGCAGTGTGGCGCGATGGATTCTTGACACAGCATTCCCTTGTACGTATAATCCCGATTGCCTTCCTCGCTAGCTCAATTGGCAGAGCGGGCGGCTGTTAACCGCTAGGTTCGAGGTTCAAGTCCTCGGCGAGGAGCTTTTTAGCCTTCTGCGACGTATTCAAATACAATACGTCGTTTTGTTTATCCCCATTTCTCCTCCTGTAGGATACGAACCTC
>JBGPAT010000301.1:0-3991 GCA_041480885.1 Anaerolineae bacterium | reverse complement strand
CGTTCACATGGTGACCCGCGCAGGTCGGACCAAGGAGCAGGTATGATCCCGAGGATACATTTCGCACACCTTCCAACGCCGATCGAGGAGCTGCCAAGGCTTTCGGCGATGTTTGGCGGACCGCAGATCCTCGTGAAGCGCGACGACCAAACGGGACTGGCCTTCGGCGGCAGTAAGACGCGCAAACTGGAATTCCTGGTGGCGGAGGCAAAGGAGCAGAACGCGGACGTGCTTATCACTGCGGGCGCCATGCAATCCAATCAATGTCGTCAGACGGCGGCGGCCGCGGCAAAGTTTGGGTTTCAGTGTACTCTGGTCCTAACCGGAGAGAGACCGTCGCGGCCAACGGCCAACCTGATGCTGGATGAATTGTTTGGAGCGAAAATTGTCACTGGTGCTGACCCCGCGGACCGGGATCGAGTATTGCAAGAGACTTTCAACGCGGCAACGGCGGAAGGACACAAGCCCTACCTAGTGCCCTACGGCGGTTCAAGCCCAACCGGTGTTCTCGGCTACGCTTTCGCGGTCCAAGAATTCCTTCAACAAGGGGTCCACGCGGACTGGTTCGTGTTTGGCACATCGTCGGGGGGCACGCACGCGGGACTCGTGCTCGGACAGCGCATCTTCGGATACGCCGGCAAAGTGCTGGGGATCAGCATCGATGAATCTGAAGAATGGCTCAAGAGCCACGTGTCGGCCCTAGCCTCTGAAACAAGTGAGCGTCTTGGGAGGCGCATCGAGTTCACCAGCGAAGATGTGCTGGTGAATGCCAACTACTGCAAGGCAGGCTACGGCATCGTCACCGCTGCCGAGCGCGAGGCAGTGCGCCTTTTTGCGAGGACCGAAGGCTTGCTGCTTGACCCGGTCTATACTGGCCGTGCCGCGGCCGGTCTCTTGGATCTGGTCCGCACGGGATTCTTCAAGAAGGGGGAGAGAGTGTTGTTCTGGCACACCGGCGGTCAGCCGGCCCTTTTTGCCGACAAGTACGCCGGAAGCATATTGACGCAGCCAGTATAGCGACGCAGGCTCAGTCAAGACAGGTGCGGGTGAGCGACTCGCCCCTGCCACTAGCGCAGCCGCTCGAGTTGGTCTGTTCCCGAACAAGGTCATCATACAATTGCGAGAGGCCGACACACTGAACGCCAGCGCCCGCGAAGTATGGCAAGATCTGGGTGGTAATGGTCATATCCCAGCTCTCCTCCTGGTTGATGGCAGGGATGGCGGGCTGGTTGCGAGTGTGCATCAGTGCGATATCACCGTTCTGGGTGTGTTTCGCATTGTTCACGCCGACATCCACGGGGCCGCCGAAACCTGTAGACCACATGGTTGCCACCTTGCCACGCTGACCGCACATATTGAGAAACGAATTGCTCAAGTTGCCAAACGGGGGACGCGCGAACCGGACTTCAGGCTGATCGCCAAGCACAGTATACAAGGCTTCTTGCCACCGGTCGTAGTCAGCCAGCAGTTTGGCATTCGAGAGCACGTACGGATCCGTATGATCCCACGAGTGATAGCCGAATTCGTGACCCCGTTCGTGGAACCATTTCCAGATGCCCGGCTCTTTGGACTCATTGTTCAGCAAAGCCTGGCCAACCGGGAACAGCGTCACGCGAACCGTTGGATTGTCCACCAGCGATGGCTGCAGCATCTGCAGCCTGGTCAGGAGCAGGCAATCGTCGTATGTTACTGCGATTCGTGGAAAGAGGCGGCTGCCGCGATAGATGATCGGCGGCGCTGGCGCTTGGGCGCCGGCCACACGTAAACCACTGAAGGCAGTTGACAACAGGGCTGCGCCGCTGACTTTCAGAAAGTCACGCCGCGTCAGGGGAGTCATGGATCGATTGAACCACAGAAAGATTAAGGATTGCAGGGGGCTGCAGCGGAGTAGGCGACCGCGCGCTAGAATAGGTGTCCCGAGAAGATCAGCAAGCCGAAGGCAACGAGCTGAAAAGTAAGAAGAATCGAGGTGGCGCGCCAGACAAACCGGTCGTCATTAATGAGCCGGTTGCCCTTGTAGCGGCGATCCAGCGCAGCCGTGACTGCCAACAGCACGCCGTGGTAGAGGCCGTAGACCAGGTAGTTCAGACTCGTGCCGTGCCATAACCCCATCAATCCCATGGTGAGGATATAGCCCACTGAGGAAGCCATCTGGCCGCTATTGAACCACTTTCTCTTCAACGCAGTAAATAGAAAACGATTGTAGATATGATCCCGGAACCAGAACGAGAGACTCATGTGCCAGCGATTCCAGAAATCCCGGATATCACGAGAGAGAAACGGCCGATTGAAATTCTCCGGTGTGCGAATGCCGAGAAGATAGCTGAAGCCGATGGCAAACGCGCTATAGCCCGCGAAGTCGAAGAACAGATAGAATGTATAAGCGTACATGTACGACGAAATCTGCAGCAGAGCGGCAGATTTGGCGGCGGGATCAAGCCAGTATTGTTGGATCAGGGCCGCGAGGATGAACTTGTATAAGAAGCCGGTGAAGATCCGGTGAATGCCGCCATCAATGTCCAAGAACACCCGGCTCGGTGTCCGTTCGCGAGCCCAGTCCTCGGAAAAGCGACGAAAGCGATCAATTGGTCCGGAAGAAATCGTTGGGAAGAGCAGAATGAAGGTCACGTATTCCAGCGGAGGGACGCGCTTGATGACTCCATCTTGAATGCCGATTGTGACATCCAGACTGCGGAAAGTAACATACGACAACCCCAGGAAGACCAGCGGATACTCTATGCCGGTCACGGAAGCATACTTTGCCGCCAGCAAGGGGAGCAGGCCGAGGAGAACCGCCGAATAGAAGGCGAAGGGAGTTGCGCGCCGGGCCCGCACGAAAAGAAAAGTGGCAGCCACGATCCATTGCAGGCCGGCGTATGCGGCGACGAGCACGATGCCCGTGACCGGTGAGTTCTTGGGCGAGCCTGCGCCCGTATACTGGATCACCAGCATGAAAGCAGTGGCGACAACGAGCCAGACTCTCCAGAGGCGCTTGATAAAGCCCAAGAGCAGCGCCGGGACAAGCGCGTAAAGAGAAATGCCAAAATACAGAAAATCGGTGTAGGGCGTCACTGAATGGTCCCCGCAAGCTTTTTTCGGTCGACCTTGCCGTTCGTCGTCGTGGGGAACTCGGAGAGAAAGACGAATTTGCGCGGCACCATGTAGTCCGGGAGTCGCGACGCCAGTTGACGTTTCAAGTCCTGCATCATCGCGAACTCGGAGATTTCCAGGCCGACTTTCAAAATGATGAAGGCCACGAGGAAATCGGCCCGCCCGTTCTTCATCATGGGTACCACGACTGCATCCCGGACACCGGAGAGCGTGCGGAGATTGGATTCTATGTCGCCGATCTCAATCCGATAGCCGTGCAGTTTGATCTGGAAGTCCATTCGGCCTTCGAAGAACAGGAGGTCATCCTCATAGTGTCCCCAATCGCCAGTTCGATAGGCGCGCTGCCCCTCGAGGTCAAAAAAGGCCCGAGAGGTCAGATCTGACCGATGGATGTATCCCCGGCTGACGTTGGGACCTGCAATTATGATCTCACCCCTCATGCCTCGAGGCACGGACCGGCCATTTTCGTCGTGCACCAAGATCTGGGTACCCGGCTTGGGGCGTCCCACGGGCAATGGATTGTACCGGGCCACCACGGTATTCGTGATCTGAATGGAGGTCGTGGCGACTGTCGCCTCGGTGGGGCCGTAGGTATTCCATACCTCAGCCTCGGGGAAACGCCGCAGCAGATCAGCCGCGACTTCCGGCGCGAGCGTCTCACCGCAGAACCAGAACTTGCGGACCTCCGGAACCATGCTGGAGGCAAAATGCGCCTCCATCAGGCACATGCGCGCAAAGGAGGGGGTCGAAACCCAAACTGAGACGCGCGATTTCGGCAGCAACTCAAACAAGCGCCGGGGTTCGGCGATGTCGCTCTGGGTGATGCTGAAAAGGGTACCGGCGGTCGCCAGACTCAGGTATAGGTCCATGACGGACAGAT
>JBGPAT010000300.1:0-4003 GCA_041480885.1 Anaerolineae bacterium | reverse complement strand
CACTCGCCGGCGGCCGGGCGGTTCTTGCTCACTGCGCGCACCACGGCTCCTCCGGGACGCGGCTTGGCTCTTGGTCTTCCATCCGCATGCATTATATTGCCGCGGGATGACTCATTGAGCAGGTTGGCCCGCTCGCCGAACATCAACGCGTCGGTCGGACAGGTTGACACGCAAGCCGGCTCCAGGCCATTGTCAATGCGCTGAGGGCACATCGTGCATTTGTCAATGAACGCGCCTTGGATAAGGCCCTTGTCAAAGTCAAAGTGCGGCACACCAAACGGACAGGCGTTCATGCAGTAGCGGCAGCCAATGCATAGATCCGAATCGTACAATACGGGTCCATCGGGGCGCTTGCTGTATGCCAGCACCGGGCAGGCAGAGAGACAGTCAGGCTCATCACAGTGCATGCAGTGATAAACCATTGAGACGCGGTCCAGGTTCGGATACTCGCCTTTAAGCCCGACACCTGCCACCCAAATGCGGGTCTTGTCCATCGGAATATTGTTTTCTACGCTGCAGGCGATCATGCAGGCGCGGCAATCAATACAGCGCGTGGCGTCGAAGAGAAAAGCTTTGTGCTGGATCGTCTGAATGTCAGTCATGCTGGCTCCCATATCAGGCCTTCTTTACCGTTACAAATGTCTGACTGAGGGCCTGGCCGCCGCTGATGGGGTCGGTATATGTAACGTGCAAGTCCGAATCACTGGACCCGAGGCCATAGGCTGTGGTGAGTCCCATCGAAAGATGGCCGAAGCCGGTCTGCATATAGACGCAATCCGGACGGATGGCCTGCGTGGAGATCAGCTTCACATAGATTTTGCCGATATCGCTGGTCACTTCAACCATATTGCCGTTCTTCAGCCCCAGGGAGGCCGCAGTCCCGGCACTCATCCATAGGCCCGGTTCGTCATCATACTTGCGCAGCAACTGATTGTTCTGCGAGCCAAACTGGGTCTGACGCGCGCCTTTGCCGGTCAGCAGGTAGAACTGACCGGATTTGGGCGCCAGTGGTTCTTCCCATTTGGGGACGCCGTCAAAACCGGCCCTATCGAGCGCATCAGACTTGAGCTCGATCTTCCCGCTGGGCGTGGTCCATTTGTAGACCTCGGAATTGCCCGCGTGCAAATCCACATAACCGCGATTGCGAACGGCATCGAGCGGTATGCCCAATGGAGCCAGCTGCTGGGCGAGATAGTCTTCCTCATCCTTGTACTGGAAGAAATCGCTGAGACCTAAACGGGTCCCAAGTTGTCTATAAATCCACAAAGCCGACTTGCTCTCGCCCTGCGCCTCAATGACTGGTTGTCGCAGGAACGCGCGAGTGCCAACCACGGAAAGCGGGTCGCCCACCATGGAAAGCGGGTCATACCGTTCGAGGTAGGAGGCTTCTGGCAGCACCACATCCGAGAACCAGGCCGTGTCGTTCATGATGATATCAACAGTGACAATGAAGTCCATCTTGGCAAAAGCTTCTAGCGTCTTCTTGCGGTCAGGAATCGACATGGCTGGGTTCTGTCGCGAGATGAGCCAACCGTGCGCGGCATAGGGGTCTTCGGCGACGATTGAATCGCGCAACTGCTGGATTACGCCGTATTGGAGTGGAACAAACGGATACTTCCAGGGGACCCCATCTAGGCGCAAGGCCGAAAGGCGGGGGTAAGCCGGTTGCGGAGGAGCACCCAAGCCGCCGCCTTCACTGCCGGCGGGGAACATCGTGGTTCCCCAGTTGCCGACCAGGGCATTGAGAATAGTAATGGCGCGTTCGGTCTGAAATGAGTTGATAAAGTTTGAGGTGCGCCAGCCGTTGTGCGCCAGCGCGTAAGGCGCGGCCGCACTGAATTCATGCGCGATGCGACGGATTGTATCCGCTGGGATTTCAGTGATGCCCGACGCCCATTCGGGCGTGTACTGGCTGACGCTTGCGGCAACCTCATCAACGCCAACCGTATACTGAGACACGAAGGAATGGTTGTCCAAGCCTTCGCCGATGATGACATTGAGCATTGCCAGATGGAAAGCCAGATCGGTGCCCGGTCGGATCGCCAGCCATTCGGTGGCTTTGGCAGCCGTCTTGGTAAAGCGCGGATCGAGGTAGACCAGCTTCGCCCCGCGGTCAACGGCATGGATCAAGTCGCCCGTCTCGGAGTTGGAGATGGCTTCGGCCAAATTCCGGCCGGTTAGGATAATGTACTTGAGCTGGCTGTAATCTCGGTCAGGTTCATCAACGCCATAGGTCATCAGGTTTGCGACGGTCATGGCATTGAAACACAGACTGCGCTGTGTACCATAATTGGGCGAACCGTAAGCGTGGAGCAGGTTTTCGAACAGCGGCTGCGAAAGGTTGTGCGTGGATGAAAAGACCATCGCCTCAGCACCATATTTCTGTTTGATGTCCAGCATGTTCTTGGCGACGATGTCCAGCGCTTCGTCCCACGACGTTTTGCGCAACTTGCCTTCGCCGCGTCCACCAACACGCACGAGCGGCGTCAGCACTCGGTCTGGGTCGTAAGTGGTCATTATCCCGGCCTGCCCGCGCGGGCATAATTTTCCTTTGGAGTGCGGATGATCGGGATTGCCTTCGAGTTTTACAACCCGGCCGTCTTTGACCTTGGCCAGCAGGCCACAGCGCCAGACACACATCTCGCACATGCTGGCGATGTAGCCGTTGCCGTTTGCATCCAATTGGCCGGCTTCATGGGCCGCGCGAGCTGCCTGAGGATGGATGAACTCGCCAAGCGCCGCGGCGCCGACCGCCGCACCGCCTAACTTGAGAAAATCACGCCTTGATACCGAGTTCGACATGGTTCACTCCATAATTCCGAAGGGATCAGCATCCACGCGCTGACCCCGTTGCCCCCTAGTCCAGCTTCTTCTGCTGGCGCTGCATGCCCATTCGATCAATGAGATAGAACAGGATCAGCGCTATGAGCGCAAATACAAACACGGCCAGCAGTGCGTTGACGTTCCAAAGCTCAGGAATCACGACGCTGCCATAGTTGAGGATCTTGGAGATAGGCGGGAAGACCTGTTGATAGGTGAGGCCATAAAGTACCGCGCCCGTCAGAAAACCAAGCACGCCGGGGATCAAATAATCCAGCTTGCCTTCACCGGCTCCGGCCACGGCTGTACCGGGGCAAAAGCCCGCCAGGGACATGCCGACGCCGAAGATCAGACCGCCGACCAGGTTGCCGACAATATAGGTCGCCGGTACCGTCGGAAATGTGATCAATCCCAATTCGCGCAATGGGTATACGCCAACCATCGTGACGACCAGGGCGGTCATCATGAATTTCAGTACCGTCATATCGGTGAAACGATATTGATTGACGATCTTGGTATATCGGGTCAGGCCAGCTTTGTTCAGCGCGAACCCGAAGAGCACGCCTAGAAGAAGGGGAGTCAGAATGGTAAACATGGCCTAGAACCTCTTTCCGTATACGAGCAGAGCGGTCGGGATGCCGCCGGCGAACATGCCGGCCATGAACAGGAAGGCCGCCGGAGCGAGCAACATGCCGCCCGAGATCGCCAGACCGCTGGTGCAGCCGCCAGCGATACCCGCCGCGTACTCCACGATGATGCCGCCCACAAACAGCAGCAGCCACCGCTTCCAAAGCTGCGGCCCATGTGCCTTCTTCCATTGTTCATCGTCCATGGTGCGGATCTTGAACGTGCCGCTCGAGAGTGAGCCCAGCATCCCGCCAAAGAAAATTCCCACCAGCAGGATGACTGCGTAGGTGATCCCGGTGGGCATGACGAAATTGAAGTACACGTTCTTTGGGTCGATCGCCTTGCCGATGTAGCCGGCCACATTCTCAAAGCCGCCCGAGGCCCCCAGTAAGCTGTGTGCGATCACCACAGTCAGGATGCCGACGATTCCGAGCAGAACACCCGCCGCGTACGGTGACCATTCCTCCTTCTGGAGTTGCTTAGTAAGCCAATTCATAGTTTCTCCTTTCATGCTGTGTGGTTTTCCATATGCTCTAGTTCTTATCTTCGGACGTAT
>JBGPAT010000299.1:0-4034 GCA_041480885.1 Anaerolineae bacterium | reverse complement strand
TTTACGATGCCGCCGCCTTTGCCCTCCGCCGTATTGCCGGAGAATGTGCTGTTCGTAATCGTGACTACGCCACCGTAGTTGTAGATGCCCCCGCCGTGGCCGAATGCCTTCGCCTGATTGCCAGAGAAGGTGCTGTTCGCAACGGTCAGCGTGCTGGTTCCCGAGTTCCATATGCCGCCACCGCCGTTGTCCGCTCTGCTGTCGAGCAAGGTACTGTTCGTAACGGCCAACACGCTACCGGCGTTTAGAATGCCGCCACCGGCTCCAACGGAATAGCTATTGGCGATTGTCAATTGATTCAGGGTTAGTGACCCATCGTTTCTAAGCACACGATAGAGACCGTCACCGCTAATGGTCACCGCCTGCCCTGTGCCATCGATCGTCAGCACGGTTGCAAAAGCGACCGCGGGCAGCGACGAGCCAAGCGTGATTGTGCCGCTCACGCTGAAGATGATGGTGTCTGCTCCGCTGCCGGTTGGACAACCACCGTATGCCCCATCTGTGTTGGCCGCGGTGATGGCTTCACGCAGGGAGCAAGCTGGGCCGGTGTTATCTTCATCGACGGTCGTGTTCACCGTGATGGTGTTGTCCGCGCGCGCGCGCGTGGCGGCCTGCCCCGACAGCAATAATGAAAGAAGCAGCACTGCACTGAGGATCTTCGCGGAACTTGTCCGTTGATTGCCCGCCCGACGGAATACCGATTTTGCTGACATGCCTGCCTCCCAGCATCCACCCTGCCTCAGCCGGTCATGTTGCGATCACCGTCCGGAGGGGACGTCGAAGAATGAGTTGATCAAGCCGGAAATTATTCAGGCTCAGGTTTTGAGATGCCACGGAAGTCGAAATGTCGCGGGCGCAATCCCCCAAATCAATACCCGTCCTCGGCCGCATAACACGCGGCCGGGCCTTGCTCACTAGTCCGCTCTCGAAACCCTCAACCCGAAATGTCCTCTGGCGTATTGACTATACAATGGAGGGCTCACGTTCCCAAGTGACATTCGTTACCTCTTCGGACTTGTGTGGAATAGTACTAGCAGTTCACAAGCTTTGGGAAGCATGCTGGAACGAAGCCGATGCCGGCTCAAGTCCAATGGGGATCCTCCGCCGGAGGCGGGCGGCAGGCTGGCGGGTAAAGATCGTGAGGCGAAACCCTTTTATATGAAGAAGAGGCCGTTCCACTAAGGAACGGTCTCTTCCCTTGTTGCCCCCACCCGGAGTTGCCTATGGCACGTGGAACGTGATGGTCAAGATGGGCCGGTAGGCCGCTGGGGCGTTCCCGCTGTCGAAGCTGATGAAGTTGGCGATGAGGTTGTTGTTGTCGTCCAGCTTGAAGCGCAAGCGCAGCTGCGTCAGCCCGCCGTTTGTGGCCAGTCTGTTGATGTATGGGTAGGCCGCGGGCGGCACGGTGATGGTGTACAGCGTTCCGCTTGGCGTGGGGCTGAACGGACCCAAGCCGGTCTTGCTGGCTGCGGCCTGGAAGTCGCTGATCTGCAGGGCGGCAGAGCTGCCGAAGAAGCCCTTCTTAATGTCCAGCATGAATCCCTGGAACATGGTCACCGGGTTCCCGCCGCCAACCACTGCGCTTTTCTTGATCTTGAGCGTGACAGAGGTGATGACAGCCGTGTCCGGCAGGCCGGAGGTATTGAAGGAAAGGATGTCGCGGTATTGCTTCTTCGCCGCATTGTCACCGAGGTTGAAAGTTGCGTTGGTGGCGTTCAGCGTGCCGCCCGCGCTGCTGTTCTCGCTGGATTCCAGGATCCAGCCGTCCTGAGAGCCGGTGGAACGGACGGTCAGAATCTTCTTGACCGTGTAGGTTTGCCCGAGGAAGGGTAAGCCGGAGAGTGGATTGCCCGTCAGGTCGGTGATCGTGGCGGTGGTGGGAATGTCCAGACGCAGCGTGCCGTTGCGCTTGCCGGTGTTGACGCTGACGGTTCGGGTTGCCCCTGTGCCGCTCACGCCAGTGACGGACGCGCCGGCAATCACGCCCGTTTTGGTCAGGCTGAAGTCAGCCGCAGCCACATCGGTCACGGCCTCAGAGAAGGTCACGGCGAAACGCACCGAAAGCTTTGAGGTCGGGTTGGGGTCCAGGAGGGTGATGCTCTTGACCGTCGGCGGGAAATCGACTTCATACGAACCGATATCGCAATGGGCGCCCTGTGGGCGTGTGACTCCATTCTGCGATTCATTATTCACCGGTGCGGCCGGACAGATGGCATCGTTGCCCGCGTCCATGGCCGGGGAGCCGGCGCTGAGCGGAAAGTAAGCCGGAGAGCCGGTCAGGGAGCCCAGCATTGGGTCGGCGGCCGATGTGGTGATTCCGCTGCAGGTGGCACTCCCAGAGCCCGCGGTCTCTATGATATTGTGGTCGCCAGTCAGGATGCCGGGGAGGCTTGCCCATGCATTGAAGCAATCTTCGATTGCAGTACTGTTCGCCATGATCGTATTCTTAACTGTCGTGTTGGCACTCGTACCGCCGCCGTCCCACGTGCCCAGTGCGCCGCCATGTCCTGAAGCCGTATTGCCTGAGAAGGTGCTGTTGAGGATGGTGGCCGTGCCGCTGGTGTTTTGTAACGCGCCGCCATAGGGGGCGCTATTGCCTGAGAAGGTGCTGTTGGCAATCGTGACTGTGCCGTCATTCTCGATCGCGCCGCCTTCAAAGGTGGCGAGGTTGTTCAGAAAGGAGCTATTGAACACATTGAGCGTGCCGGCGTTATAAGCGGCGCCTCCATAGCCTGCAAAGTAGCTGTGCTGCACAGTCAGGTTCTTCAAGGTAAGTGATACACTGCTGTATATATTAAACGGCCGATATGAAGATCCCCCATCGATCACGACAGGGCTTCCTGAGTTCGAGCCGTCAATGGTCAGAATGCCGGTGGAGATGGAGGGCAGATCGGCGGTGAGCGTGATGGTGCTGCTGCCGCCGGATATTGAGAAGATGATGAGGTCGTCTCCGAAGCCGGCTCCGGTGTTACTACACCCGTGATAGTTTGCATCGCCGACGGCAGCAGAGATCGCTTCGCGCAGCGTGCAAAAGCCATCGAGTGCATTATCCGCATCGGAATTGGAGGTGACGGTGAACGTGGCGGCCCCGCTTGCCCTGGCTGGGCCGGGTGGGATGGCGAGGGCGGATGCCAGCAGGAAGACGATCAGCAAGAACCGGCTTAGCTTGGATATGGTGTTCTTCATGGCTGCTCTCCTCTTTAGCATTGGGTCACTAATCCAGCCCATTTGAATCAGGAGGACCCCGCGCGGCTGCCGCCCAAAAAACCTTTCCTTACGAGGCGCAAACCTCGATGATAAGTTGCGGCTGGACTGAGGCGCCGGCGTTGCCGCTGTAGAGCTTGAGATAGTCGGCGTCTATGGTGATCTGAGCAAGCTCAGGCCATCAAACCATTCGGCGCCGGTGCCCTTGCTGTAGATCAGCTTGATCACAATCTTGTTGTAGGCCCTGGTCGCGGTAAAGGCCAGCGTCTTCTGCGTGAAGGGGTAGGTGCCATTGGGGAAGGTGATGGTCACCGTCTGCCGCAACGTTGACCCGTAGTACAGCAACACTTGTGCGCGCACCACCCCGGCCGTAGTGGGAATATGTAGACCCTTGCCCCACAGGCTGAGCCGGAATTTATTCCCTGCTGCACCAGTGATCGGCCGAGTCTCGGTCAAGGTCTTGGTGAGGGCGGAGGCGTTGGCAATCTTGACCGAAGCGGCGCCCTCTTTCTTAAAGGCGGTGTTCTTGCCGTCGGTGGCCGCGAAGTTGGTTGCCGTCCAATACGTTGGGATCTTGGAAGTAGCGGTCGGATAGGTGTTGAAGCCGCCGTTGAGAGCCAGTTCGATGCCGCCCCTGCCGCTCAGCATAATCTTATGGGGCTGGCCCAAAGCGTTGTCCGGGATGTTGATGTAGGCGGTCTTGGCGCCAGCCGTCGTTGGCCTGAAGGTGACTGTAATCGTGCAGGTTCCATTTGGAATGAGCGTCTGATAGGAGCAGGTGTTGGCAGTGATGTGGAACTGGCCGGCCGTCGCGCCTGCCAGCGTGACCG
>JBGPAT010000298.1:0-4037 GCA_041480885.1 Anaerolineae bacterium | reverse complement strand
ACCAGGCCGGGCATCAGCACCTTGCCACCGCAGTCAATGATCTGCCCGGCGGTGTACTCGCCGCGCAGCTGGGCCTCTGCGCCGACCGCGGCGATGTCCGTCCCCTGGATGGCCACCGCGCCGGGTTCGTACTGGTGCAGCTGCTCGTCCATGGTCAGAACGTGTGCATGGGTCAGGAAAATGTCAACCGTCTTCATGTTGTCTCCTAGTGCACCGATGCACGGCACTGGACAGTCGGCCCGCAATCGCTTCAGAGCAGCGAGGTCGATCCTGCTGGAAGATGCCTTTCATAGGGGCCGATGGCACGGATGGGCGAATCGGTAAGACCGCGAGGTCGGAACAGCGGGAACGATTTCGGCCTCTGGACGGAGGCATCAGAGTGGTTCCTGGGCAGTGGTGCGGAGCCAATTCAAAGCCAGATTTGTGGCCCAGCGCGGCAGACTGCGCGGGGGACCGCCATACCTGATACGGTGCGTCTTTTCGCCGTGGGGGCTGATCAGCACCATCTCGGCGGAATGCTGTTCAGCCGCGACCCGAACGCCCAGCGCCACATCGGCATGGGACTGAAGCCGGGCAGCCCGAACGGCATCTAGCAGGCTGCTCCGTTGCAGGTCCTCGAGAGCGATCGTGTGGGGCAGCATCGCGGTCAACAGACCGTTGACTCCAAGTTCTACGCCCACCAAGGTCCAACCTCGCCGCGCGATGGCAGCGAGGGCCACGTCCTCAAGACGGTCTTCGTCGGCGCCGAAGACGGCGTTTTGCAGGCGCTGGCGGACGTCTGCTTCGATACTGCCAATCAGGGCATCCGCCGCGGCTTCGCTTTCAGCTTTGGCGGCGATGCGCACGTCCACGATGCCGGTGTGGGCGGCCAATCCAACCGTGGGGTTGGCCAGCGTCTCGAGATCTCCTATCTTTTCGTCAATCATGCCTTCGCCGAGCCCGGAGCAATGAAGCACCCGCACCTTGATGACGTGCCGCAGGTCGAAGCGTTTCTGTAGGTATGGGATGATGGATTCATGAAGGATTTGCTCCATCTCGTTTGGCACGCCGGGCAGCGAGATGATCGCGTTTCGTTCGGTCTCTACGATGAACGCCGGCGCGGTGCCGACCGGGTTCTTCACGCCGAGCGCACCGTGTGGGATCATCGCCTGCCGCCTTTGATTGTCGGCCGGCTTCCGGCCGTAGCGCGAGATGGTTTCAACTACCTGCTCCCATAAATCCTGCCGGAACTCGTTTTCGACACCGACAGCTTTGGCGACCGCTTCGCGCGTGGGGTCGTCGACAGTCGGCCCGAGTCCGCCGGTCGTAATGATGATCTCACTGCGCTGCAGCGCCTCACGGATCGCTGTGGCAATACGTTCCACGTTGTCGCCGATAGTAACCGTGCGGTAGAGATCCACACCCAGGTTCCGCAGGGTCAATGCGATGTACCGGGTGTTCGTGTCGACGATTTCACCGAGAAGGATCTCGGTGCCAATGGTGATTATCTCCGCGGATGGCATGGCGAGACGGTCTGTCTGAGAATAACTCCGGCTGGTATTCAAAACGAGTGTGCGGCCGACACGCGCTGGCCCGGCTGGTCGTGGATAGGTTCCGTCAACGGGAACCTTTCCGAGCCGCCCTTCGTGGGCAGCCGTTCCGTTGCTGAGTCGAGTCGGGGCTTTCATCGAGAAAGACTCTCGATTTCCCTGTCCACTAACCGATACAACTCAATATTCAGCTGAGCGCAATCGCCAGAGCGGGAGCAGTTCACAGGAGGGTTCAGGCCTTGCAGGCCGCGTGCGCTGTGCAGCGCATCCCACAGTGCCTGGCGCTGGATGAAATGCGAACCGCTCTTAGACTACATTGTACTCTTGTACGGGTCGATGTTCGGCGAAGCGCTCGAGATCGAGCATCGACACATCCAGCGTACGAAATTGACCATCCACGATCAATTCCGACATGAGTTTGCCCGAAATCGGCCCGTGCATGAACCCATGCCCTGAGAAGCCGGCGACGACCAGAAAGCCTTGCACCGGAGTTCTCCCGTAGATCGGGTGGGCGTCAGGCGTCACCTCATAGAGGCCGGCCCAGTGAGAAACCCTGCCTGCGCGCTCCACCACAGGCATCCTCGCAATCGCCGCCTCCAGGTTTATGAGCTCAAATTCATCATCCACAGTCTGATCAAATCCGGGCTTCTCATTCTGATTGCTCATGCCGATCAGCAAGCCCTCCCCCTCGCGGTGGAAGTACAGCGACTTCGCAAAATCGATCACGAACGGGAAGTCCTTCGGGAGGTTGGGCAGAGGTGTGGTAGTGAACATCTGGCGGCGCAGGGGTATCACGGGCAGGCTGACCTCTGCCATACGGGCAACCTGTGCCGACCACGGACCGGCGGCATCCAGCACCAAGCGGGTCTCAATGGAACCCTGCGACGTCTCCACGCCGTTGACCTGGCCGCCGCTCACGCGAACCCCCGTGACTTCCGCGTTGTTCACAACCTTCACGCCTTTGCGCTGAGCCGCGGCTGCGTAGCCGATAACCACACTGTTCGGATCCACGAGGCCGTCATTTGGGTTGTGGGTGCCGGCAAGGGCATCCTCAAGCCGCATGAGTGGCAGCCGCTTGCGAACGTCATCGCCGGTCCACCATTCGGTTGCCACGCCCAGCTTGCGCTGCATCGCAACATTGTGTTGAAAGGCCGCAACATCCGGCGCATTGGTGAGGACAAAGACATAGCCGCACTTGCGGTAGTTGATATCCTGGCCGGTCTCATCCTTGAAGACATCAAGCATGCGGAGGCTTTCCAGAGAGAGTCTGACATTGATTTCCGTGCCGAATTGGTGGCGTACGCCGCCTGCGCAGCGTCCGGTAGCACCCTGCCCGACAAACTGTTCTTTTTCCAGTAGAACGATGTTGCGCATACCGCGCACGGCCAAGTGGTAGGCTGCGCTTGCGCCCATCACGCCGCCTCCGATGATCACGATGTCAGCTGTCTTGACGGGCAGCATGTCGGCTCCGTTTATTCAGCGGCCAGTTTCGCCTTTATGCAAGCATGAATCTGGCCAGATGCTCCTGACGCTACTTTAGAAATCCACCGTTTGACCGAGCCCAAGCCTGCGGGCGTTCACGACCGCCAGTTGCGCCGCCACCGCGTCCTGCACAGCAATGCCGACGGACTTGAAGTACGTAATCTCCTGCAACGATTGGCGGCCCGCTTTCCTGCCCAGGATGATCTCGCCGAGCTCGGCGTGAATATGGCTGTCACTGAACAAGCCGGCGGTAATCGGCTGAATGAGATCACCGCTCTCGGAGAGCACAGCTGAACGGGAATCCACAACCACGCGAGCCCGCTTGATCGTCTCTGCCGGTGTCTCCTGCATCTCCGGGGTGTACGAGCCAACCGCCGTGATGTGGACGCCCGCTTTCAAATCGGTGTCAGAGAAGACGGGCTTGATCGAGGTGGTGGCGGCGCAGACTATGTCCGCGTCAGCCACAGCTTGCCGGGGATCTGAGGCGATGCCCAGATCGCGCATCAACAGGGATCGGCCGGCCATCTCACGAACAAATGACTTCGCCCGCTCCGCATCGGAATCGAATACCCAGGCCCTCTCGATGTTCCGAACGCAGCATACCGCTTCCAGCTGAGTCCGACCCTGAGTGCCTGCGCCGAAAATGGCAACGACCCGGCTGTCCTGGCGAGCGAGCACGTCGGCGGCAGCGCCGCCGGCCGCGCCCGTCCGAATCGCGGTCAATGAGCCGCCTTCAAGCAGGGCGAGGGCACGACCGGTATCGGGTTCGAGGACGAGCACCGCGGCCTGGATGTAGGCGAGGCCGCGCTCGGGATTCTGAGGAAAAAGCGAGACGACTTTGACGGCCAACGCCTCCCCCGCGGCGGTTGCGACGAAGGCTGGCATAAAGAGACTGAGAGCGTCGTGTGGGCCAATTGGCAGGCGTACGCGCAGCGGCACTTGGGCGCGCCCATCAGAAAACGCGGCATACGCGCGCTTCATGGCTTCCACCGCCTCGCGCATGGGCAGCGCCTGGCGGACGTCATT
>JBGPAT010000297.1:0-4039 GCA_041480885.1 Anaerolineae bacterium | reverse complement strand
GGCAGCCGGTTGTGACGCTGCTTGCCCTGGTCCTCAGCGTCATCCTCGGGGCAGGTTCGCTCGCATGGGGGTATGCACAAGTCGGCCTGCCGGAGCTTGCGGGCTGGATCCTGGCGTTCGGACTGCTGTGGCTGGTGGCCGTGTGGCGGCGCTGGCGCTGGTTTGCACCGGCCGGCTTATCCGTGTATTTTCTGGTGGCCGCGCTGGGGCTGTGGTTTCTCAACTTCCCGCCTGGCTGGATGTTTGCGGGTGCAATCGGTGGGCTCCTGGCTTGGGATCTGACGGACTTTCGATGGCGGCAGCGCTTTGCCGCCTCAGACGAGGAGCGGCGTGTCGTTGAAAGGCGCCACCTTTTCAGGATCTCGTTTGTGACATTGCTTGGCTTTGGGTTGGCGAGCCTGGCCATGGCCGTGAAGCTGCAGTTCAACTTCGAATGGGCTGCTCTGCTTGCTGTAATTGCAGGCGTCGCGCTGATTCAAATCATCAATTGGTTTCGCAAGCGCGGTTGAGGGCTGAACTACGCGGAAGGGACTGGAAAATTCTGTGATACGATTCCATCGCCCGAACGTCGAGACATCTCTTTTTGGTCTTCCTCACCACCGAGTCACCTATGTTTGATTATCCGGACGATGAAATCATTGCGCTGTCGAAGGAGCATGTCTTCTGGACGTGGTCCGCGCAGGCCTCCGCCGATCCGATCGCAGTAAAGTCAGCCAAGGGGGTGTACTTCTGGGACGTTCAGGGCAAACGATATCTCGACTTCAATTCCATGACCATGTGCGTCAATATCGGCCATGGCGATCCGCGTGTGATCGAGGCCATGATTGAGCAAACGCGGCAACTTCCCTATACCGCGCCCAGCATGACCAATCGGGTCCGAGCGCTGGCGAGCAGGCTGGTTGCCGAGGTTTCGCCAGGTGGGCAATTGACAAAGGTCCTCTTCACGCTGGGCGGGGCGGACGCCAATGAGAACGCCATCAAACTGGCGCGCGGCTACACTGGCCGATTCAAGATCCTTGCGCGCTACCGCTCCTATCATGGTGCAACTGCAGGTGCAATGGCTGCTACGGGCGACCCGCGCCGCGTGGCCTGGGAACCAATGTTGATGCCGGGGGTCGTGCATTTTCTTGATCCATACCGTTATCGCTCGACCTTCCATCGCACCAACCCGGACATTTCGGAGGCCGAATTCGGCCGCGATTATCTGAATCATCTGGAAGAGATCATTCAATTCGAAGGACCTGAGACTATTGCGGGGATCCTGATTGAATCGATAACGGGAACCAATGGCATCATCATCCCGCCGCCGGAGTACCTGCCGGGCGTACGAGCATTGTGCGACAAGTACGGCATCGTCATGATTGCCGACGAGGTGATGAGCGGCTTCGGCCGGACTGGCAAGTGGTTCGCGGTGGATCACTGGAACGTCGTTCCTGATATTATGACGATGGCCAAGGGATTGACCTCGGCTTACGCCCCCCTGGGCGCGGTCGCCATGAAACCCGAGATCGCGGCGCGCTTCGACACGGCTGCATTCAAGTCCGGACTGACCTACACCTCGCACCCGGTTTCGCTCGCGGCTGCAATTGCGAACATCAGTGTCATCCGCCAGGACAAGCTGGTTGAGCGCGCGGCCGAAATGGGACCGGTACTCATGGGTATGCTGAGAGACCTCGGTGAGGCGCATCCTTCCGTCGGGGAGGTCCGCTCCATCGGCCTTTTCGGGATCATTGAGCTGGTCAAGGATCGGACGACAAAAGAGCCCATGGCCCCGTGGAACCAGTCGAGTCCAGCCATGACTGCGTTCAAGAAGTACTGCCTTGATCAGGGGTTGTTCATCGAGACACATTGGCATACGGCATTGGTGATCCCCCCATTGATCATCTCGCGGGAGCAGCTGGGCGATGGCTTCAAAGTCCTGGATCAAGCCCTGAAGATCACGGATAGCGCGCAATAAAGCTCCAGGAGTCGCGGCCGTGCGCCTAACTCCTGAAAGATGCCTCGATCATCGGAACTTGGATGGGTGGCGAATAATCAGTGCGGGCTTACACCTGCTGACCCGCCAAAGCCGTATGCTTCGGCGCCTGCCCGTTCTCAAGATTCGAAACGACATTTGACCGTCGGCCGGGCGACTGCGCTGCAATTGTTCTCCGAGTCTAGGCCCCCCACATGACCGGCCTGGTAATATGTCAGTATCAGGCATCGTCCGAATGAGGGCGACAGTGGAAGGGATAGTGGAACCTCCTTATGGGATTTGACGGCAAATCTAATCATGTGAAGGTGCTCGTTCTGGGCTCCGGGCCGGCGGGACTTGCCGCCGCCCTCTACGCGGCGCGGGCCGAGCTGACGCCGGTTGTTCTGACCGGGATCCAGTTAGGAGGTCAGGCTGCGTTGACGTACACGGTCGAGAATTATCCTGGCTTTCCTGAGGGCGTTGGCGGGGCGCAGCTCGGCGAGCTATTCCAGAAGCAGGCCGAGCACTTCGGGGCGAAGCTGGAATTTGACAGTGCCAGGGAAGTCGATCTTTCGCACCGCCCATTCAATGTCAAAACCGACAATGGCGAATACCTGGCGGATGCGCTGATAATTGCCACGGGCGCTTCATCCAATCAACTGAATGTCCCAGGCGAAATGGACTTGACCGGCCGCGGCGTCTCCTATTGCGCAACCTGTGATGGCTGGTTCTTTAAGGAAAAGAAAGTGGTAGTGGTTGGCGGCGGCGATAGCGCTCTTGAAGAGGGGCTGTTCATTACCCGCTATGCCTCCACAGTGACTATCGTCCATCGGCGCGACGAGCTTCGGGCCAGCCCGTTGTTGCAAAGGCGAGCTCTGGAGCATCCCAAGGTGAAATTCATTTGGAACACTGTAGTGACCCGGGTCATGGGCACTGACAAAGTCGATGCGGTTGGCCTCAGGAACTTGAAGAGCGGCAAGGAATCTATCGATAAGACGGACGGCATTTTCGTTTTCATTGGCCATACCCCAAACACGGATTTGTTCAAGGGGCAGTTGGACATGGACGCCCTCGGCTACCTGAAGGTCGACAACAAGATGCAAACGAGTCGTGCTGGGGTTTTTGCAGGCGGGGAGGTAGCAGATCCCCACTTCCGCCAGGTGGTCACATCAGCCGGCATGGGGGCGGCGGCCGCCATCGAGGCCACTCGCTTCCTCGAATCTGAACACGGCTGATCGCTTCGCAATGACCAAGAATGAGGACTTTCGTCATGGACTCTACTGGCGGAAGTCCTCTTTTGTCGCAAGAGCGCCTTGAGTTGTCCGAGTATCGGATAGAATTGCCACATCTAGTGCGGTTGGAGGTCTCATGGAAAAAATCTCGATTATTGGCGCCGGCATGACCGGCGCCACGACTGCCCACTGGCTTGCGGAGCGTGAACTTGCAAACCTGGTACTGGTGGACGTCGTCGAGGGCATGCCCCAGGGAAAGGCCCTGGACATGCTGGAAGCTATGCCCATCATTGGCAAAGACGTCGAGATTGTGGGTTCCAATGACTTTGCGGCCACTAGGGACTCAGACATCGTCATCCTGACAGCCGGCTTACCCCGCAAGCCGGGTATGAGCCGTGATGATCTGCTGGCGGCGAATGCCGACATTGTCGGAAAGGCTGCCATTGAAACCCTGAAGCATTCTCCTGACGCCATCTATGTGGTGCTGACCAACCCGCTGGATACAATGGCATATCTGACGCTGAAGGTCAATAAACTGCCCCGCAACCGGGTGGTCGGTCAGGCGGGCGTTCTAGACTCAGCGCGCATGCGGGCTTTTGTGGCAATGGAAACCGGCGTCAGTGTGGACAACATCCAATGTTACGTGCTTGGTGGGCATGGCGATGAAATGGTTCCGCTGACGCGTCACTCCAATGTGGCGGGCGTACCTCTGCGCGATTACCTGCCGGCAGGCAAGCTGGCAGCCATCGTCGACCGTACGCGCAAGGGCGGCGGCGAAATTGTGAATCTGCTCAAGACCGGCTCGGCATACTACGCGCCATCAGCGGCACTTGCCCAGATGGCGGAGGCAATT
>JBGPAT010000296.1:0-4041 GCA_041480885.1 Anaerolineae bacterium | reverse complement strand
GTAGGATACAGAGCTGGAGTCAATGACCTGGTGCAACTGAACTCTGGGAGGGTTTGGGGACTTACCGTATCTATCGGGCCCTACCTCCGACCATTGCACGTTGAATGCTGCGCGTCGGTGCCTGCATCGCGGTGGGTGCCTTCCGGATGCCGCATTGCGGGAGGCCAACGATCAGGAGATACCCTCACAGGATGCAAGCCAAGCTCGCCAGTATGGGATTGAGATCCCGCATCAGCGCAGCCAGCCGTCGATGCGTAGATTCGCTCTGCCGAGGGAGAGGACAGCGGCAACTCAGTCTACGGCTTCGGATGGGCGGTGCCGGTCGACGGCGTGTTCCTTGGCGGCGTTGGTGTAGATTGGAACTCATTAGGTGCGGGCGTGCGTGTCAAGCGGTGAGGCTTGGACGTCACGGCGACCGTCAATGTCGCGCCCGGAACTGCGGTCACAAGCTCAAGGCCGTTGATCACAAACGCCCCGCGGGCCAAGACCACATTTCCCGTGGTCGAACAGATTTCGACAGTCACAAATGTCCCTAGCGGGATTTGCTGGCCGGCACAGTAGACAGTTGCTGGAGAACTGCCGCTGCCTGAGCATGGATAGTCCGTCCCAGCTTCACCATTTTGAACTCTAAGATAGAGAGCCGACGGTGAACCGGATGGAACCGAAACAACGAACACAACATTCTGATCGTCTTGAAGCCCCCATGACACGATACACAAGACGCTCGTGTGCCCGCCGCAACGGGAAAGCGGGGCAACAGCGGGACTTGCGCCATTACCCGACGGCCGATCAAGTAAGGACAGTCCCGAGCACGCCCACAGGGCCAGCATGCTGGCCACTAAAAAAACGCTGAACTCCTGGCGGCGACGGCTCAGGGAGCCCTTCAGGATGGAAGGTCTCATTTTCCGAGCATAGGCATCTGGATGCCATGTCGTCTGGCGGCTGCGATCGCCTGCTCGTAGCCTGCGTCGGCGTGCCGCACCACGCCCATTCCCGGATCAGTGGTGAGCACTCTCTCCAGTCTTACGGCAGCCTCCGGCGTTCCGTCGGCCACAATGACCTGCCCGGCATGCTGGCTGTATCCAATACCGACACCGCCGCCATGATGGAACGATACCCAGGTGGCACCTCCCACAGCATTGATGAGGGCATTCAGGATCGGCCAATCCGAAATCGCGTCCGAACCGTCCTGCATGGCTTCGGTCTCGCGATTCGGGCTGGCGACCGATCCTGCATCCAGGTGATCGCGCCCGATCACGATCGGTGCCTTGAGAGTGCCGTCGGCAACCATTGCGTTGAACTTCAGCCCGGCCCGCGCGCGTTCACCATATCCCAGCCAGCAAATGCGCGCCGGCAGACCCTGGAAGGGCACTCTTTCCCTGGCCATCTTCAGCCAGCGCTCAAGGTGGGCGTCCTCCGGGAACAGTTGCATGACCGCTTCGTCGGTCCGATAGATGTCCTCGGGATCGCCCGACAGGGCCACCCAGCGAAATGGTCCCTTGCCCTCGCAAAACAGGGGCCGGATGTACGCGGGCACGAAACCGGGGAATTCGAACGCATCGGTCACGCCGTGGTTATAGGCCTGCTGGCGCAGATTGTTGCCATAGTCGAACACCTCCGCGCCTCGGCGCTTGAATTCCAGCATGGCCTGGACATGCCCGGCCATTGATTCCATTGCCATCCCTTTGTACTTCGCGGGATCCGACTTGCGCAGATCATCGGCCGCCGCGACCGACAGTCCCGAAGGAACATACATCAGTGCCTCGTGAGCCGGCGTCTGATCGGTCACCACATCCGGCGTGACACCGCGCAGTGCCAGTTCCCGGCAGATATCGGAGGCGTTGCCGATGAGCCCGACCGAGAGGGGCCTGCGGGCAGCCTTGCTCTCCTCCACCAACGTCATGGCTTCTTCCAGGTTGTCCACGACCCTGTCCACGTATCCCATGGCCCGCCTACGTTCAGCGCGCTTTCGGTCCACCTCCACGATCAGCCCGACACCCTCATTCATGGTGATCGCCATGGGCTGGGCTCCGCCCATGCCGCCCAGGCCTGCCGTCAGCACAAACCTGCCCTTGAGCGAGTCCCAACCCCTGAGCCTGGCCAGGGCCCCAAAGGTTTCGTATGTGCCCTGGAGTATTCCCTGCGTTCCAATATAGATCCACGAGCCGGCCGTCATCTGACCGTACATGATGAGCCCCTTGCGGGCCAACTCGTCGAAGTGTTCCCAGGTTGCCCAGTGCGGAACGAGGTTGGAGTTGGCAATCAACACCTTGGGGGCATCGCGATGCGTCTTGAAGACCACCACCGGCTTTCCCGACTGCACGAGCAGTGTCTCATCGTCGTTAAGATTCTTCAGCGAATCCAGGATGGCGTCGAAGGCCTCCCACGATCGCGCGGCTTGACCTCGTCCCCCATAGACGACCAGATCCTGTGGGCGTTCCGCGACCTCGGGATCGAGGTTATTCTGCAGCATGCGATAGGGGGCTTCGGTGAGCCACGACTTGCAAGTGAGTTGGGTTCCGCGGGGTGAGCGAACAGTGCGAGGTCCCGACATGTCTTATCTCCTTACAACAAAAAACCTCCCGGCCATTATAGCCGAGAGGGGAAGTCTGCTTGTCGCCAGCGGTTACGCGGGCACTCTACTGCCTTCGAGCAACTGCTGGAAAGTGAATGTCAGGCCGCAACTCTTGCAAGAGTACTGCTTCAAAGCTGGATCGTAGCCGAGCGTACCGCCACATTCCAGACAGTACTGGGCCAAGCTCTTGCACTTCTAAGATGCCCTGTAACTGCGGAATCATAGTTAAACCTCGCGAAAGTGTAATCGGCCAAAATGCTGGACGGTAGGTCAGTCGCTTGCCAAAGCGTAGTAGTATTCGCCGATGTCTTTTTGCTCTCTGTCAAGCTTACTGCCCAGTTTGTTGACGCGAGGTCTTCCGCTTGTGGGGTCGCGTCTGAAGGTCATGTCCATCTGCCTGAGGAAGCTGTTCATTCCGTCCCTAAGCGGTACTGGTTCACCTGCGTGTCCTTCTACGCCCGGTTTTCCGTCGAATATCATTAGCCTGTCTGCAATGAAGTCCTGTGACACGATGTCGTGCTCGACGACGAATGCGAAGGCATGTTTGTCCTCTACTGTGCGACGGATAGCCTTAGCAACAGCTAATCGTTCCTCTACGTCCAGATAGGCGCTAGGCTCATCCAGAAGGTACACTTGGGAATCCTTGGCCAAACAGGCGATGATCGCAACTCTCTGCAACTCGCCCCCGCTTAGTTCCGCGACGTTCCTGTCGACTAGCTTTGCAATTCCCAGCGGCCTCAGGAATTGGTTCGCGAATGTCTCAGTTTCGTATGCTGGGCCGGCTATCGATTGGAACAGGGACGCAACTGTTCCTTCGTATTTTGCCGAAATATACTGTGGCTTGTAGCTGACAGTCAGACCTTTCCAAGCCAGTTCGGTTCCATCATCTGATTCATCGATGCCTGCTAGGTGTTTGATGAAGGTGGTCTTGCCGATGCCATTGGGTCCAAGGATGCCCACGACCTCACCTATGCCTGCGGACCCAGGGTTCACCGTTAGACTGAACTGCTTGAATGTCTTTTCCATCTTCGGCCACTCAAGTTGCCAGCTGTCGACTGGGGCGAAATCGCGAGGGGGTTTCACATGGAACCTGATCGGTTCATCGCGGAACCTCATGTTCTCGTCGGGCACAAAGCCGTCAAGATAGATGTTGATGCCGACCCGAACACCGTGGACGTGAGAAACGATCCCGTAGACACCCGGCTCGCCATAGAGAACGCAGACTTGGTCTGAGAGGTAGTCAAGCATGGCGAGGTCGTGTTCAGCGAGAAGTACTGTCTTGCCCGCTTCGACAAGGCTTCTTATCGCGCGGGCAGCCCTTAGCCTCTGACTGACATCAAGATGACTCGAAGGTTCATCAAAGATGTAGACGTCTGAGTCTCGTGATGCCGCAGCTGCGATTGCGAGTCTCTGGAGTTCTCCCCCGCTCAGTACGCTCATCTGTCTCGTTTTGATCTTCTCAAGTT
>JBGPAT010000295.1:0-4093 GCA_041480885.1 Anaerolineae bacterium | reverse complement strand
TGCCAGTCAGCAGGGCCAAGTTTGCGAGCGCTTGGACGTTGTCCACGCCATGGGACGATTGTGTGATGCCCATCGCCCAAAAGATGGCCGCATCTCCGGCGCCTGCGTACAGGCGCGCCGCCTGGACAATGAGATGCGCCGGCACGCCTGTCACGTCCTCCGCCCACTGCGGCGTGCTGTCCTTGACAGCTTGCTGCAGCGCAAGGAAATTCTCAGTTCGAGTCTCGATAAATGGGCGATTGTCCAAGCGTTCCGCGATGATGATGTTCGCCATGGCATTGAGCAGCGCAACATCAGTGCCTGACCGGGGACGCAGGTGAAGGGTCGCGAAGTCGGCCAGCTCGATGTCCCGGGGATCAATCAGGATCAACCGGGCGCCGCGTCTACGCACGGCAGCTTTCATTTCGAGGCTGATGACGGGGTGGGCTTCGGTGGTGTTGCTTCCAGTGACAAGCAGCACATCCGCTTCCTGGATATCAGAAATCGAATTCGTCATCGCGCCGGAGCCCAGGCTGGCGGCCAGACCGGCCACCGAACTGCTGTGTCAGAGACGCGCACAGTGGTCAATGTTGTTCGTGCCTATCAGACCTCGCGCGATTTTTTGCAGAAGGTAGTTCTCTTCGTTAGTGCATTTTGCTGACACCAGAAAGCCGATCGAGTCTGGACCGTGCTGGTTCCGGATTTCGAGGAAACGCCCTGCTGTATGATCAAGGGCATGCTCCCAAGTGGTGGGCTTCAGTTTGGATCGGGAGCCTCTCGTACGGAACAGCGGCTGCAAAAGACGGTCGGGGGCGTGCACGAAGTCAACGCCGAAGCGACCTTTGACACACAGGTTCCCGTGGTTTACAGGACTGTCAAAGCGACCGGAAACCCGGTATATCAGGTCCTCTTGCACATGCAAGCTGATCTGGCAACCCACGCCGCAGTACGGACAGGTGGTATCCACAACGCGATCTGCTCTTATCACGGCGCCTCACTCATTGCCAACCGATCGGGCGAGCTGCACGGGTTGCACGGGATATCCCAATGGACGAATCCGTCAGCCACCTCTTGCTCTTCGCTTCCTTCTTCCACTGCTCAGGACGGTGATCTCTTCTGGACTCATGCCCTGCTCCAAAAGGAACTCGCGTTTGGGTTTCAGCGCGCCCGTGGGGCAGACTCCCACGCATTGTCCGCAGAGCACACAAGTGGTCTGAGGAATTGCCTGCTCGAAGAATGTGCCGATCTGGGTCTCATAACCCCGGCCCGTGAAGTTAATGGCAAAGGTGTACTGCGCATCATCCGCGCAAACCTGAACACAGCGCCAGCACAAGAGACATTTGGAGTAGTCGCGCACGTACATCGGGTTGTCGTCTTTGAGCTCGACCTCGCGGCGTACCGCTCCGGGGAAGCGGCTTGGGCTGGCAGAGTACTCATGCATCATCGCCAGGACGTCGGGTGCATCGGAGAGATCCATCGTCGAAGACAACATTTCCAAGATCGTCCTGCGCGCTCGGTCGACCCTATCACTATGGGTCTGCACATTCATGTCAGCCGCCGCCTTTACTATGCAGGCTGGCTGCAGCAGCCTCTGCCCTTCGACTTCCACCACGCAGATTCGGCACAAGGCATTGGCGGTCGTCGCCTCATGGAAGCAGATCGTAGGGATCGGCTTGCCAATCTGCCGCGCCGCTTCCAACAATGTCGTTCCCTCCTCAACGACAACTTCCTGCCCATCGATCGTCAGGCTTAGGGGATCGGCCATATCAACTCCTGTCGCTGGACTTTTCGTCACGAGCGTTTGGATGGTCGCTTATGCGGCGTGATCTGCCGGGGTTTGGTCTTCTTCTTCAACGGAGAGGAGGCCGTGGCTTTGGCACGCGCCGGACTTGGTTTCGCCGAGGCTCTTTGCGTACTGGGTCGCGCTTTGGTCCGCGCCTGCCCGAGTTTGTGCGGGGTTCCGGGCTGGTCAGGTTTGCCAAACATTTCGGGCCACACTTTGATGGCTGACAGGACGGCGCTGGCGGCAGTCTGCCCCAAGCCGCAAAGACTGGCGTCTGCCATTGTCCAGCCGACGTCCTGCAACCTCTCTAGATCACCTTCCATTGCATGGCCTGCCGCCATTCTCTCCAAAATCTCCTTCTGGCGCTGCGTCCCCATCTGGCACGGATAACACTTGCCGCAAGACTCGTGCGCGAAAAAATGTCCAAGCCGGCTGAGCACATCTCGCAGATCACGGGTCTCATCAAGGACCATGACCACGCCCGATCCCAGCGGGAGACCAGCCGCCCGGAGGTCCTCAAAGGTCAACCGCACATCGAGCTGCGCAGCGCTGGCAAAGGCGCCAGCCGCACCGCCGAACAGAACGGCCTGCAGCTTACGTCCTCCCACAGTGCCACCCGCCATGTCCAGCAATTCGCGGAGCGTCACACCGAAGGGTACCTCGTAGACTCCGGGCAGGCCGGCATCGCCAGATACGCAGAAGAGTTTGGGACCCGGCGATTTCTCGGTACCGATCTTGCGGTACTCGGCCGCGCCCTTGTCCACTATCAGGGGGATGTTGAAGAGCGTCTCCACATTATTAATGACCGTCGGCTTGCCGAACAGGCCGTTGGTTGTCGGGAAGGGCGGTTTCACACGCGGGAAGCCGCGCTTTCCTTCAATAGATTCAAACAGCGCAGTCTCCTCGCCGCATATATAGGCGCCCGCGCCAAGGCGGATTTCAATGTCGAAGGAGAATCCTGAGCCCAAGAGGTTCGGCCCCAAGTTCCCCGCAGATCGCGCTTCGAAGATCGCATTTTCCAGGACTGGCACTATATAAGGGTACTCGCCGCGAATGTATATGTAACCTTGGCTGGCACCGATGGCGTACCCAGCAATTAACATGCCTTCAATAATGGTATGAGGATCGTCGAGCAGCAGGACACGATCTTTGAACGTACCTGGCTCCGACTCGTCTGCGTTGCAGACGACATACTTGGGCGAGCCCGCTGCTCTGGCCGCGCCTTCCCACTTGATTCCAGCTGGAAACGCCGCGCCGCCACGCCCCACAAGGCCGGAGGCCTTAACCTCCGCCACGACGTCCTCGGGCTTCATGGTCAGAGCCTTGTGGAAGGCCGAATACTCCCCGTGGGCATCGTATGATGTTGTGCCGTGACCGCAATTTGCGGTCAGCAGGCGCAGAGAGCCACCGACATTGGATCTGGGACAGCCCAGGTCATAAGAGTCGGAGGACAGACTAATGCGGGTTTCGGCCTCATCGTTCACGAGCGCGGCGGGTGCCTGCTCACAGAGTCCCAGGCAGGGGCTGGTTTCAACCGTCAGAGAGCCGTCCGCCGAAAGCTGATCGGGTTGTACACCGTGGTGCCGGCAAAGGTGGTCGAGCACTGCATCCCCACCTCTCAACGAACATGCGATGTCAGTGCAAACACGAATGATTCGTCGGCCTACCGGTTTGTTGTAGAAGAGGGTGTAGAACTCGATTACACCGTGGACGTCAGCCAGCGGCACGTGCAGCGCTCTGGCGATCTCCGCAGCTACAGGCTCAGAAAGCCAGCCGTAAGTTCGTTGCGCTGCGTGCAGGGCCGGCAGTAAGCCCGAACGCCCCAGAACCACATAAGGCTCAATTGCCGGGCCAAGCGCGGCAAGATCAATGTCCGACATCATATCTCCCGGCTGAAAGTATAGGCTGAAATTCCGCAGCGCGCAAGAAGTGGCAGGCACCGACCATGTACAGCGGCTCGCAAATCACGCCCTCACAACGAGTGTGCGTGACCCGATGAACGGGCATATGCAACGGATCTATGTCTGGAATGGGCGGTTGACATCCGCCAACTTCTGCAGCAAGTCGGCCTGCATCTGAACCGCCACTTGAGGCTTCCCCGGATACAGATCATGAAGTTCGTCGGGGTCTGCCCCCAGGTCATAAAGCTCGAATCCCCGGTAGTCCGAATCCGGGTATTGGTAGTACGTCAGACGATAGTTGCCCCTCACCAGAGCCAAGGAGACGCGAGTCAATGCCCTGTATACCGAGTTGGTCTTGGCATCCATGGCATAGATACCCCGCTCTTCATCGGGTTTCCCTCCCAACTCCGGCAGCAACTGCCCCTCCGCC
>JBGPAT010000294.1:0-4094 GCA_041480885.1 Anaerolineae bacterium | reverse complement strand
TGTCGGGACGGCTTGTGGGGTGCGCTCGCCAAGTCCAACTTCGCGTGGCTTCGGTATCGCGAACCGGTTTACCGCACACTACGGGAGTTGGTCATGAGCTACTTTGAGGTCTACCTCAGCCTGGATGGCATAAAGGCCCTGCGCGCGTATACACGTCCCATGGACATTTCCCGCCTCGATGGATTGAACTATGCGTGGAATGAATCTGGGGCCGCCAGCCTATTCAAACGTTTCTATAGCCGGAAGCCGATCGCACTCATCTCCGCCAAGAGCGAGGCATTGCTGCAACCGGCAGATGAGCGCGCCTATGCTTCGAGCATGTTGGGTGTCGACTTGAACTGGGTCTACCAACCGAAACATTGATCCGACCGCGGGCAGCACCACACCGCAGTCGCCTAGTGTCCCTAGTCTCCCCTGAAAGGGCAACTCGTGATGGACACGGGCGGCCTGCCTAGGAAATTCCCAAGCACAGCGGCAACCGCCTTCGCCGCCGCGGCGCCACTAAAAGGTGTGATCCACACATCATCAGTATCTTCCCCTACTCAGCATAATTTCGGGATGCGGCAGACCCGTATCCCGCGCCGGGAAGACCTGCACGGCACACGCCTTGAACTCGGGGATCATGGCCTGTGGATCCAGCGCGTCGTTCGTAAGCAGATTTGCGGCGGCCTCGGCGAAATGCATGGAAATGAAGACCACTCCGACTGTGGTCTTTGCGGTGACCGTGGCTCGTAAGACGACTTCTCCGCGCCGAGATGTCACCCGCACCGCCATATCGTTGGTGATGCCGTGCATAGCTGCATCGGCGGGATTGATCTCGATGCGCGCCTCCGGATAGGCTTCATCCAGGGCCGAGTGGCGGGTCATGGTCCCGCCGTGCCACTGCTCCAAGACTCGACCGGTCGTGAGGATGAACGGGTACTCATCATCAGCCTCTTCCATGACGGGAATGAAATCGAGCGGGGTGAATTTCCCGCGGCCTCGAGGGAATGTCTCAGTGAATAGAGTCGGCGTGCCCGGATGGCTTGTATCCCAAACCGGATACTGGAGACCGACCTTGTCGATCCGGTCATACGTTACGCCAGCAAAGTCGGGCACGACGCCCGCCATCTCTGCAAATACATCAGCTGGGCCCCGATAGTCCCACCCGGCTGAGGCAGGCCGCCCGAGCCGTGCCTCGAGGCGCTTGGCCAGGTCGCAGAGGATCTGCCAGTCAGGCCGCGCCTGACCCCGCGGCGGCTGCGCCGCGCGCACACGTTGCACGCGCCGGTCGGTGTTGGTAAATGTGCCGTCCTTCTCGGCGAAAGGTGTGGCAGGCAGAAAAACGTCCGCGAATGCACCCGACTCGTTGATGAATAGATCCTGCGCCACCAGAAACTCAAGTTGCTGCATGTGCTGACGTGTCACGTTGAGATTGGGCTCGGACATCATGGGATTCTCGCCCATTATATAGAGAGACCGCACGCCGCCCTCGTGCGCATGAGTGAGGACCTCTGTGGTGGTGAGGCCGAGTTTGCGCGACAAGCCGCCAGCTTCGATGTTCCAGGTCCTTTCCCATTTCTCAGAATTCGCATCGCTATCTACGCGCATGTAGCCTGGATAATGAAAGGGCATGGCACCCATGTCGCTGGCGCCCTGCACGTTGTTCTGCCCTCGCAACGGGTTGAGACCGGTCCCGTCCCGCCCAATGTGGCCCGTCAGAAACGCGAGGTGAATTAGCGCCAGGGCGCTGGCGGTGCCATGCGATAACTGTGAGATTCCCATGCCCCAGTAAATGGCGGCACTCTTGGCCCGCGCGTACAGGCGGGCAGCCCTCCGAATGTCGCCGGCCGGCAAGCCTGACAGCTGCGCGGCGTACTCAGGAGTGAATTTCTCGAGTGTGGCGAGGAATTCGGTGTAGCCCTCGGTCCGGTCGTTAATAAAATCGTGGTTGACCAGGTTTTCTTCCACAATCACCTGCGCCATGGCCGTGAACACGGGCACGTTCGTCCCGGGTTTCAGCGGGAGCCACAGCTCTGCAAACTCCACGAGTTCAATGCGGCGGGGGTCAATCACAATCAATTTCGCGCCGTGCTGCTCAACGGCTTCCTTCATCTGTAGTGCGATGATGGGATGATTTTCCGTCGTGTTCGAGCCGGTGACGATAAACACGTCGTTCTGGATGACCTGCGAGGCCGTATTGCTCATGGCTGAGGAACCAAGCGCCTGCTGGAGTGCAATCACACTGCCGGCATGGCACAATCGCGTGCAATGGTCAATATTGTTGGTGCGAAAAAGGGAACGATAGAGCTTCTGCAGTAGATAGTTGTCCTCGTTCGTGGCTTTGGCGCAACAGTACACGGACATGGCATCGGAACCATCCCGCCGGTAGATTTCCACTAGTCGGTCGGCAACATAGTCCAGCGCCTCATCCCAAGACACCTCGCGCCACTCGGAGAGATCGAACGCCTGGGTGCGTCCGCCGGCCAACTGTTTGTCGCGGCGGATCAGTGGTGTCGTGATGCGTTTCGGGTGATAGATGAAGTCATAGCCATAGCGCCCCTTGACACACAGGTTGCCATGGTTGACCGGCGAGTTGAACGGTGAGGTGACCTTGTAGATGAAGTCATCTTTTATGTGCAGCTCAAGCGTGCAACCCACCCCGCAGTACGGGCAAGTGGTCGAAACGAGACGGTCGGCCGCAATTGGGCGGATTTTGGTTTGGAGCGTCGTGCTCATGGCTTCGGTCTCCGCTAAACTCTACATGTCCTGACCATTAAGAATGGCAATCCTGCCTAGCCACCAATGGAGTGGCACCCGCGTCTCCCATTCATATTTCCCCGGGTGCCAACGCGTTTTCGCGATTATACCCGCTCGATCCGGACCGCGCTAACCTTGAATTCCGGAATCTTGGCCACCGGATCCACCGCGTCTCCCGTCAGGACATTTACCGGAATCTCGGCAAAATGGAAGGTCATGAATATCATGCCGCGTGGCAGACGGCTCGTCAGCCGCGCGCGGCCAGTGACCTGACCTCGCCGCGAGCTGACGCGTATCAAGTCACCGGTGGCAATGCCGAGTCCATCACCATCAGCAGCATTGATCTGAATCTCGCCTTCAGGAGCGATCGCGTTCAGCCCGACCGAACGGCGGCTGAGTGTCCCGCCGTGCCAATGTTGAAGACTGCGTCCAGTATTTAGCAGGAAAGGAAACTCCTCGTCCGGATTTTCCACCGGCTCGCGGAATGCCAAGGGGATGAAGCGTCCCAAGCCACGCGTGAATTTCTCACGGTGCAAGATTGGCGTGCCGGGGTGATCCGGTGCGGGACAGGGCCATTGGAGACCATTCCCCTTCAGGCGGGGATATGAGATGCCAGCCATGGAGGGAGTCAGGGCAGCAATTTCGTCCCATACGGAGGCCGCGCTCGGATAGTCCCAATCCGTGAGCGCGTGGACCGTTCCGACCGCAGACTGGGAGGCGGCTTGCCCACTCAATCTGCGCCCCAACTCGCAGATGATGTCCAGATCTCGGCGCGAATTTCCGGGCACTGGCAGAGCCGGACGCACGCGCTGGACGCGCCGTTCGGTGTTCGTGTACGTGCCTTCCTTCTCCGCAAAGCTCACGCCCGGCAGCACCACATCTGCCAGCTGCGCGGTCTCATTGAGAAAAATATCCTGCACAACCAGGAAGTCAAGGGCGTGAACTGCCTGCTCGACGTGATGAAGATTCGGATCCGAGAGCAGTGGATTTTCTCCGACAATGTACAGGGCCTTGATTTGACCATCGAGCGCACCGTTCATCAACTCGGTGACCGTCAAGCCAGGCTGCGCCGGCAGCGGCGCCGGTGGCTGCCAGGCCTGCTCAAACCGATCGCGGACGGCGGCATCGGAAACCGGCTGGTATCCAGTCAGGACGTTGGGCAAGCCGCCCATATCGCAGGCGCCCTGGACATTGTTCTGCCCGCGGAGCGGGTTCACACCTGTGCCAGGGCGCCCAAAGTTGCCAGTCAGCAGGGCCAAGTTTGCGAGCGCCTGGACGTTGTCCACGCCATGGGACGATTGCGTGATGCCCATCGCCCAAAAGATGGCCGCATTTCCGGCGCCTGCGTACAGGCG
>JBGPAT010000293.1:0-4100 GCA_041480885.1 Anaerolineae bacterium | reverse complement strand
CGTGACGCTGCCAGGGCTATTAAAAAGCAATTGGTACTCCATCACGGCGCTGGTGCACGCCGGGCCTGGGATCCGGCAACTAGGCCCGCCCCCCGAAAGCCGCGCGTTCAATGCCCACGTGACTGCAATGCGGGCTGCACCCCTCCTGGTCTTGCCCTCCGTTGCCGACCTGCAACTACTGAACCCGATCGCGTGCTCCACGACGCATCCAATACCGTACGGGGTCGAATTGGATCTGAGCGAGGAATCCCACACGGGTTACGCCAAAGGATCTCATGCTTCGCCCTGATCATGCTCGTGGTGTATCCATTCTGCCTGTCAAGGCCGGAAAAAAGACAAGAATGAAATACTCTCTATCGTCATCATTTGCGCGACTGGCGCTTGGGGTACTGCTAAGCATCCTGCTGCTCAGCATCGCCGGCCGGGCGGCGCGCGTGGCGAGCGCAAGCGGCACAGACGCAGCGGCACTGGGAGCCGGCTGCGCAGCCTGGCCGTTATGCCTTCCCGGCGGCGCGTTCGGCTGGCTGAGCCTCATCCATATGGCGTGCGCCGGCACATCAGGAATCCTGATTACATGGCTGTTCGTTAAGGCCTGGCGGGAACACCGTAACAACGGCATTATTCTGCCGCTGTCCACAGTGACAACTGTATTGTTCTATGGTCAGGCCTTTGTCGGAGCGGTGCAGGTGCTGCGGGGTTTCCCGTTTCATCTGGTTGTCCTGCATACACTTACTGCCGTCGCTCTCTGGATCTCTCTACTGGCTCTTGTAGCGAGCTCCGGACTGCTGCTCCGTGGGGGCGACGAGGCAGTGGCGGCTTCCATGAAACGCCGCGCAAGGGACTTCTTGGCTCTCAGCAAACCATTGATCGTCGGGCTCTTGCTGGTGACCACTTTTGGGGGGTTGGTTGCCGGTGGCAGAGTCTTGCCTTCTCCCACGCTCGCGTTCTGGACGATGCTGGGCGGTGCCCTGGCGGCGGGCGGTTCATCCGCGCTGAACCAGTTTGTCGACCGCGAGCTTGACAAGAACATGCAGCGCACCGCGCTGCGGCCGCTCCCAGCCGGCCGCTTGACCCCTGCGGAAGGCCTTTCCTTCGGGCTCGCACTCTGCTTGGTGAGCTACTACATCCTCGCTGGATTTGTGAACCTCACAGCGGCGCTGCTGGCGCTCGCCGGCATTCTGTATTACGTGATCTTGTACAGTATTTTGCTTAAGAAGGCCACGGTCCAGAATATCGTGATTGGCGGCGGAGCGGGAGCGATTCCGCCCATGGTTGGATGGGCCGCGGCCGCGGGCCACCTTAGCGCGGCGGCATGGATCCTGTTCCTGATCATCTTCATGTGGACGCCGCCGCATTTTTGGGCACTGGCTATCGTCCGCGCGAAAGACTACGAGAGGGCGGGTGTGCCCATGCTGCCGGTCGTCAAAGGCGAGAAAGTCGCACGCTCACAGATCCTCGTGTACACGGCGCTGTTGGTGTTGGCGACTCTGTTGCTGCCGGCTATCGGTGCGGCCGGAGTCATATATTTGGTCTCAGCGATCATACTGGGCGCGCTGCTCCTGGCTGCGGCTTGGCGAGTATGGAGGGTGCCGGGCAACAAGGTGGCCTGGGGCATGTATCGATTCTCGAGCATGTACCTGATGTTCATCTTTCTAGCACTTGTGGTCGATGCATTGGCGTGAGGCACCGGGGAACATCGAGTCGCCTCCAAGTTTCCGTCTGCGGAATGTGGCCGTGGTCGGAGAGGAGTACGCTGTCGTATGGTCGGCGGAATCGCCCCCGCATTGGAGATCGGCGCGTTGGCGGGGTTTGCCGAATTACCTCAATGTGCGAGGGCAGCAACGTGGTTATTTCATTAGTTCAAGGCGTGAAAGCAGCGTGTAACGCGCTCGGCGCTGGACTGCGACGAACAAGCTCCCTCGATTCGTGCGCTGCGTCCGGGTTCTGATCCATTTGTGACCGAATACCGTGCCGGGGCTCGGCCTGCCGCGTGGGGGCGGCAATTGCCCGGATGCATCTGCGGCGACGGGCAGGCCGTCTGTTATGAGCGCGAAACGGCGGCCCTCAGCCGCATTGGTCCGAGCCCAGTCCAAGGCTTATGAGTCGGGCGGCGTTGGTGTGGTTTGTTGGGCGACCTTCAGGGCAGTCTCGGGAGTGGATATGATTCCAAGGACACACACGGAGCCCGTAAGCCAGGGATGTGTCAATTAGACGCAAAGAGGCGACACAGTCTGTTCGGTGTCGCCTCTTTCTTGTTAGGGTAACCGCTACTCGCCGAGGTAGTCCCGCAGCTTGCGCCGGATCGTGGGGTGACGCAGCCGACTGAGCGCTTGGGCTTCGATCTGGCGGACGCGCTCCCGGGTGACACCCATCTTTCGGCCCACTTCCTCAAGCGTGTAGGCCTGTCCATCCAGCAAGCCGTAACGCAGTTGCAGGATGCGCACCTCGCGGGGTGGAAGTCCGTTCAGGACTTCGCCCAGGTGCTCGCGCAACAGATTGTAGGTTGCCGTATCATCTGGCGGCGGGGCCTCGTCGTCCTCAATGAAGTCCCCGAGCACTGAATCTTCCTCGTCATCCGTCGGTGTTTCAAGCGACAACGGCCGACGTGCCACTTGGATCATGTTCTCAACTTTCTTGGGTGGAACGTCGAGTGCTTCGGCTAGTTCCTCCACGCTTGGCTCGCGGCCGAGCCTTTGTGTTAGCTGGTGCTGTACGCGGAGCAGCTTGTTGATTTGATCGCCCATGTGAACAGGCACTCGGATCGTGCGACCCTGGTCGGCAATCGCCCGCGTGACAGCCTGCCGGATCCACCATGTTGCATACGTCGAGAACTTGTGACCGCGTCGATAGTCGAACTTCTTAGTCGCCCGGATCAAGCCAATGTTGCCCTCCTGGATCAGATCCAAGAATGGAACCCCGCGGCCCATATACTTCTTGGCGACCGAAATCACCAAGCGCGAGTTGGCGGTAATGAGATGTTCACGGGCAGACCAGCCGTCTTCGATTAGTCTCCGCAGCTCCAAGCGGCGGCGCGCACCGGCATTGCCTTTGGCCAATTCCTCGCGCGCCATGCGGCCGCGCTCGATGCGCTGCGCCAGCTCCACTTCCTGCGTAGCGGTGAGCAGAGGCACGCGGCTGACTTCCTTGAGGTATAGACCGATCGTGTCATCCGTGTCTATGTTGGCAAGATAGTCATCCAGCGCCAGGTCCGGTTCGGGCTCAGCCTCGGCCTCCTCGACCGCAGCGAGCTCGTCTTCGGTTGGCTCACCCGGCGGAGTGTCCTCGACGAAGGGGATGCCGGCGCTCAAGAGCGCGGAAAACGCCTCTTCCAGCTGCTCCACTTCCTGCTCGGCTTCCGGGAAGAAATGCAGGATGTCGTCCAGAGTGACGTAGGATTTTTGGCGTCCCAGCTCGATCAGACGCGCTATAGCCGGGAATTCCTCTTCCTCGTCAACGCTAATTATTTTCTCTACATCCATTCTCTTGTCCGTGTGCGGAATTTGTATCCAGAATACACTTTTTTTGAACGAAAATCAATACCCCCCGCCAGCCCGTCGGAAGAGGCCCGTGTCTTCTGTACAAAAATAGACGCCGTCCTGCCTTACTTTCTTACGGAAACCCCACCAAGCCTCAGGGCGTGCTGGTGACGCTTGCCGGAACAACAGGTGAAGATGCTGCTCCCGCAGTCGTGGAAGCCGCCGGCGACGATGAGGCTCCGAGGGTGGCCGAGGTGGGTGCGGTCGCCGTTGTCTCGAGTGTTGGGCTGGCCGGCTCCGGCGAGGGCGTACCCGAAGCAACCGGTGTCAGGGTGGCCAGATAGGGCGGCTGTGTTAAGAGACCGAGTAGGGCATCCACGCCGGCTTTGTCCACAACCTGGATCGGGCGGCCGTCGAGCTGGGAGTAGTAGCCATCTTGCACCGGCGTCAGCGACCCCACGAGCAGTTTGTGCGTGTTCCCAGTTCCAAATGTGACCGTCAGGGTGTCAGATGGCTGGTCCAAGCCAACGATGTCCGGACCCAGTTGGACGTCCGCAAGCACACGCAAGGCAGTCAACTGGGTCGCTGCGGCTTCAGCGGCACCTTGGTCGGCCGGTGCTGCCG
>JBGPAT010000292.1:0-4106 GCA_041480885.1 Anaerolineae bacterium | reverse complement strand
CGATAGACCCAGTCGATGCTCGAGCCGTTGCGACGGATGCCCTCTTGCAGGATAGTCGTGATCGCTGCGTGAAGCCGGGCGGCCTGCCGGAGCGTGACAGACCCCGACGAGACAAGGGGGTGCAGTCTCGCCATGTGCAGGGCTTCGTCAGTGTAAATGTTGCCGAGGCCGGCCAGGAAAGTCTGGTCTAGCAGCAACGGTTTGAGCTGCCGGCGATGCCCGTGAAGCGCATGATACAGGCCTTTGGGCGTGAAGTCGGCGCTCAGTGGCTCCGGGCCGAGCTTACCGGTGACCTCCCGGATATCGGCCATCAACCAGATGCGTCCAAATTTCCGGGTGTCGTTGAAAACCAGGGTGGTTATGGCGTCGTCGGCGGCGCTCTGCCCCGCAGCCGGGGCAGAGCGCATTCGGGCTGGCGGTGCTGCGAGGCGGAGGATCAGACGGTCGTGCTTCTCCGGCCTGCTCATGCCGTGCTTGATCTGCAGATCGCCGCTCATCCTCAAGTGGATCAAAAGGTTGAGGGAGGAGAGCTCGAGGTTCAGCAACTTTGCACGGCGTCCCACCCTGCGAACGATCTGCCCTTTGATTTGCTCTTTGAACTTCCTCACAGATGGTTCTGCAATCGTTCGGGGCCAGCGAACCTCGGCCTCGACGATCATCTTACCGATCAGGTCGGGTCCTAGGGTCCGTGCTATGGTTTCAACTTCTGGTAGCTCAGGCATCGTGTTTAGAGCGTTGCGGGCTCGCCCCCAAGATCCCGCTGCACTCACTGCGCGCACGCCGCTCCGTACGGTCGCAATACCGGCGAGTGATCCGGGGCTGGATTGGCGGCTGCCGGGCCACCACGAAGGTCGCGTCTAGGCGGACGGAGGCGCCTCGTGACGCCGCGAGAGGTGAGGAGATCGCATTGTCGCGTCGCGCTGCGCGCTGCTTCGCGCAATGACATGGCATCTTATTCGTTGAACAGCTCTCCGACGCTGCGACCTTCGTGGGCGCGGCGGATGACCTCGCCCAACAATTCCGCAACGGAGAGCACGGTGATCCTGTCTTGCAGGATCTTCATCTTCTCTGCCGAGATCGGCACCGTATCGGTCGTGATGATGCGCTTGATCGGCAGCTCAGCCAGCCTTTCTGCCGCGTCGCCGGTGAGAATCGGGTGGACGAAGGCAAGGTAGATGTCCAAGGCACCGTTTTCCTGAACCACCTTGATCGCTTGCATGATGGAGCTGCCGGTATCGACTTCGTCGTCGACGATGAGCACATCGCTGTTCGTGACCTCACCGATCAGAGTCAGGGCCTCGGCCCGGGAGTCATTGCCTGCGCGGCGCTTCTCGATGAAGGCCACCGGCATCTCCATGTCGGCGGCGTAGTTGCGGGCCTTCTTGGCAAATCCCAAGTCGGTCGCAACGACGACCGGGTTTCTCAACTTTGAGCGCAGCGTGGTTTTGATGTTCTCGATAATCAGGCGGGAGGCGGTCAGCACATCACCGGGGATTGAGAAGAAACCCTGGATTTGTCCCGCGTGGGGATCGAGCGTCATGTAGCGGTCAGCGCCGGCCACCTCGATCATGTCTGCCACAAGGCGGCTGGTGATCGGAACGCGAGGTTGGTCCTTCTTGTCGGAGCGCCCGTAGGCCAGATACGGAACGACCGCCGTGATGCGGGCGGCCGAATCCAATCGCAGTGTCTGCAGGGTGATGAGCAGCTCCATCAGATTGTGATTCACGGGCGAGGCGGTCTGCTGGATGATGTAGACGTCCTGTCCGCGCACGCTGCGCTTGAGCCGGATGAAAAGGTTCTCATTGGGGAACTCGATCAGCTCTCGTTCGCACAAAGGCGACCCGAGGTATGTGGAGATCCGCGCGGCGAGTTGCGGCGAGCCACTGCCGGCGAACAATTTGATCTCCCCGTAGACCTTCATTTCGTGAGGATGTGAATGGCTGCTCATGGCTGCTCCCGCCCTGCGCTCCACTCGGAACGCAAAACACTCATGATGTGTATGTCAGCGTATTGGCCCTGCCGGTAGAGCGCTTCGCGCATCGTGCCCTCAAGCACGAATCCCGACTTCTCGTAGGAGCGGATCGCACGCGGGTTGGTGGAATAGACCCTCAAGTAGATGCGGTTGAGGTTCAGCGTCTCGAACCCGTGCTGGAGCAGCAGCCGCATGCTCTCGGTGCCATAGCCCTTGTTCCACACCGACTTGTCGCCGATCATGATGCCCAGTTCCCCACCCCGATTCATCCACTCAATGTTGAAAACACCACAATTCCCTACGAGCTTCCAGCCTCTGCCCTGACGGATCTCGATTGCCATCGGCTTCTCTGCCTGATCGCGGCGGGCCGACTCGTCGAACCAATGCTGCTCGTCTGTCAGGGACTGTGGCAGATACACTGACAGGCCGTTATTTACTTGGGGATCGTTGATCCACTCGTGGAATTTCGGAAGATCGGTCCGTTCCACCCCGCGCAGACGAATTCGTTTGCCGTAGATCATAGTCCTCCGGGTTCCTGTGCCCGATGAGGCAGCGAGACCGTCGGGTGTTTCCCATCCATCAGGATCTCGGCCGCTTCCGAAGGTGATAAGGTCCGTTCGATGACCTGGTTCAGCAACGTGTAGTAGTCGGTTGCGGAAATCTGCTCGCGGAAGCGGCCCATCAGTGCCTGCTGCAGGGCCCGCTCCAGCTCAGATTCCAGGCGTGCGTGCTCGCGCGCTGCCCAGTTGCCGCTCGCGCGCAGATAGGCCGCGTGTTTCTCTATCTGCTCTACCAACTCGGGAACACCCGTGCCTTCCGTTGAGATAGTTCTTTGAATGGGCACGACCCATGTTGCTCCGCCGGGTACGACCGGACTGGCCGCGTCCATTGACTGGCCATGATGCATATAAACGCGCGGCGCAGGGTGTCCAAGCTCCAGCACCGACCTGAGGGCCTTCTCTGTGTTCTCGACGCCCGGGCGGTCAGCTTTATTGACCACCAGAATATCAGCGATTTCAAGAATCCCCGCCTTGATGGCCTGGATGTCATCGCCCATGCCGGGCGCTTCAACCACCAAGGTGGTGTGCGCCGTTCTTACAATATCCACTTCGCCCTGTCCTGCTCCGACCGTCTCGATCAGGACAATATCGTAGCCTGCGGCATCGAATACCTGCACTATGCCTGAGGTGCTTTGGGCGAGGCCGCCGAGCGCACCTCGCGAAGCCATCGAGCGTATGAAGACCTGTGTGTCTCCGCTGAGGTCTTTCATGCGGATCCGGTCGCCCAAGACGGCGCCGCCGGTGAAGGGGCTGGAGGGATCGACTGCGACGATGGCTACCTTCTTCCCCAGACTTCGAAAGTGCAGCGCAAGCCGGTTTGCCAGCGAGGACTTGCCTGTGCCGGGCGCACCGGTGATCCCAATCAGATGGGCATGGCCGGTGCGAGGGAATAGGGACTCCAAGGCGGCGCGGCCCTCGGCCGTGTTGTTCTCGACTTGAGTAAGAAGGCGTGCGAGCGCGAGGCGGTCACCCCTTAGCACAGAGTCAACAATGATCATCGGTGTTCTTAGGGTCGACTGCGGCGGCACGTAAGAGATTGAACGAAGTGCATCGCGGGGAACACGACCAGGCTGAGTGCAAATCGGCGCGCGTCCTGTTCACGACCGCTGGCGCTGCACGGCGAAACGAATATCCTTGATGATGTCCTCGGTGGAGGCGCCCGGGCCGAAGATGCCTGTGATTCCCAGTTCCTTCAGGCGCGGCATGTCGTCATCGGGGACGATGCCGCCGATGAATACAAGGACATCCGACTGCCCATTGGCCTTCAGCAGATCCATAATGCGCGGTGCCAGCGCCATGTGGGCGCCCGAAAGGATGGAAAGGCCGACGACGTCCACGTCTTCCTGAAGCGCAGCCTCGGCGATCATCTCCGGCGTCTGGCGCAGGCCGGTGTACACGACCTCCATGCCGGCGTCGCGCAAGGCGCGCGCCACGACCTTCGCGCCTCGATCATGACCATCCAAGCCCGGCTTTGCCACGAGCACCCGGATCTTCCTTTTGCTCATCGTCCCTCCGCAGGTAACTCGTACGAAATTATACTATGCGATCATCGGCGTCCGTCATTCCGGATTGGG
>JBGPAT010000291.1:0-4108 GCA_041480885.1 Anaerolineae bacterium | reverse complement strand
GAAATGCCGGACATCACCCAGCCCTGGACGTAGGCGAAGAAGGCGGAAACGACATACAGGCCCAGGGTCCAGAGGATCATCTGACCGATATAGCCGAAGTCGATCGAACCGGTTCCGGCAATCTGCCCCATCACGCCTTCGAACAGCTTGGTGGTGGCTTGGCCCAGAATCTTGGGACCGGCGATGGAAAAGATCGTGGAGGCAACAGCAAAGATCATTACGACCAGGATCGCCAGCTTGTAGGAGCCGAGGTATTGGATCAACTTCTTCATGGTGCCTTTGAAATCGCGCGGCTTTTCGCCTTTCATCATCGCCATCGGGCCGCCGCGTCCCATCGGACCGCGTCCACCCATAGGACCGCGTCCACCCATGGGACCGCGGTCGGCGGGGGCGGGTGCGTTTGCGCTGTGCGTGGTCATGCCAATTCCTCTTTACTGAGCTGCGATAAAGCAATGCCTTCATAGATCTCGCAGGACTTCATCAATTCTTCGTGGTTTCCCTTGCCAGCGATCTCGCCTTCGTCCAGGACGATGATCTGCTCGGCATTCTTGATAGTAGCAATACGCTGGGTGACGATCAGCAGCGTGCTGGACCCGGCATTTTCCTTGAGAGACTTGCGCAGGGCCGAGTCGGTTTTGAAGTCCAGGGCCGAAAAGCTATCGTCGAAGATATAGATAGGTGCTTTCTTGACCAGGGCGCGCGCAATCGAAAGGCGCTGTTTCTGCCCGCCAGAAACGTTCGCGCCGCCCTGGGCGATCTCACTCTGCATCCCTTCCGGCTTCGCAGAGATGAACTCGCTGGCCTGGGAAATATCGGCGGCCAGTCTCAAATCTTCGTCGCTGGCGTTTTCGTCAGCGTACAGCAGGTTGCTTTCGATCGTGCCGGAGAACAGGTTGCTTTTCTGGGGAACGAAGCCGATTTTCTCGCGCAGATCGTGCTGGGTGACTTCCCGGATGTCGAGGCCGTCCAGGTAGATGGCGCCGCTGGTCACCTCGTAGAAGCGCGGGATCAGGCTGACGATAGTGGATTTCCCCGAGCCGGTGGTGCCGATGAAGGCCGTGGTCTGACCCGGCCTGGTCGTGAAGCTGATGTCGTGCAGGACATCCTCCTCGGCGCCGGGATATCGGAAGTTCACGTTGCGGAACTCGATCGTGCCCTTGAAGGGCGAGGGGAATTGCCGTGGACTTTCGGGGTCCTTGATGTGCGGTTCCGTCTCCAGCACATCCGCAATGCGGTCGGCGGACACGGAAGCGCGCGGCAGGATGATAAACATCATCGAGAGCATCAGGAAGGCAAAGACGATCTGGATGGCATACTGCATGAAGGCGATCATGTCGCCAACCTGCATCTGCGACTGGGCCACCTCGTGGGCGCCCACCCAGATGATCAGGACGGTTATGCCGTTCATGACCAGCATCATGACCGGCATCATAACGACCATGACGCGGTTGATGAACAGGCTGACCGAGGTCAGGTCCACGTTGGCCTTATCGAAGCGGTTCTCTTCGAACTCCTGCATGTTGAAGGCTCGGATGACCATCATGCCGGATAGGTTTTCGCGAGTCACCAGGTTGAGACGGTCGATCAGGCTCTGGATGATCTTGAATTTGGGCAGGGCGATCGTGAATACGGTCAGGATCAGGCCGAGCATGATGACCACCGCCAGGGCGATGATCCACCACATCGAAGTGGTTTTCCCCAAGGCGCGGATCACGCCCCCTACCCCAATGATGGGCGCGTAGATGACCATGCGCATCATCAGGAGGATCACCATCTGAATTTGGGTGATGTCGTTGGTGGAGCGAGTAATCAGCGAAGCGGTCGAGAATCTATCGAATTCTGTGCTGGAGAAGCTCTCGACCTGCTGGAAGACCTTCCGGCGCAGGTCGCGGGATAAACCGGCTGCTGTGCGGGCGGAGAGGAAGCCGACAGCGATCGCACAGGCTACGGAAAGCAAAGTCACCAGCAGCATCAGGAAGCCAGTGTGGTAGATGTAGTCCGTCTGGACTTTGCTGGTATCCGTGCCAAGGGCGGCATACTCGGTCTTGACGGCGCCGACGGACGATTGGACGATCATGCTGATGCCAAGCGTGGCGAATTTCTGATCAATCGAGTCGGTGATCTTGGTGAGAGTCGCCGGTGGGAGATTCTGCAGCATGGCAAATACGTCCATGCCCGGCGGGATCTTGGACAGGTCAAAACCGAATGCCTGGCCCATGGCTCTTGCCTTGGCCGGGTCGGCCAGTGCCTGTTCGAGACCCGAAACGACCAGAAACGCCTTACCCATGATCGGGTCCAGCTTGGTGATCTCGCCCTTGTCAACATTCTTGAGCACATAGACTGGCTGGTTCTCCAGGACGGGATACTGTTTTATGTAAGTGGCATAATCGGCCGAGCTCTTGTCCACGAGGGTGTAATCGGCCAAAACGGCAGATTTGTCATCCGCGGTCATAAACAGGACGAGCCGGTCCATTTCACTCTGCCGAATGGCATTCGGGACGGCGTTTTCGATCCCGCCCTGCTGAATGCCGTTATTGACGATTTTGGACATGTAATCTGGCAGGGCCAGATCGGCATTCGCCTGTACAAACAATAAGACGATGGTGATCAGAATCAAGAGAACATAGGGTTTCAAGTATCTGGCTAGTCGTAGCATGGTTGTAGAGGCTCCTCTATGGACACATACAAGCTGGTGCTCCAGCTCAGGGCGCCTTTCGGACTGGCTGGCTCTCTCACTCAGGTAGGATGTTCAGCCTGCGGGAATTGCCGAGCTACTCTTTGGTCTTGCGCGCTCCCTCGGTGAGAAGAGTGAGCGCCGCGACAATCATGTCTTGCTGTTCACGGGTCAGGGCATCCGTGAGCCCCTCGATCCATGTGCTGCGGGCTTCAATGCCCTTCTCAATTAACGTGCGGCCCTTTTGAGTCAGTGCCAGTCGTTTGGCGCGACGGTCAACTGGATCCTCTGTCCTTTCGATCAGTCCCAACTGCACCAACCGGTCCACGGCCTGGCTGGCGGCAGCCTTCGTCACTCCCAACTGGCTGCCGATTTCGGAGATGCCACTGATTCCTCCGTGATACAAACGGATAAGAACACTGAGTTGAGAGAACGACAGATCGGTCTCCTCCATGAAACGCCTGAAATCGCGCCCCGAACGGTGCATGAAGACTTCCGACCATTCTCGGATGACTTCCGTAATTGCTTTAGTCGGCGACATAATCAACATCCTTGATTAGTCAGGCAGGGTTGAATATATCAAGATGCTCTCGACTTGTCAAGAGTGCGTTTCAGCCGTGTCAGCAAGACCCGAAAAGTGGACACCCCTGGTAGCCTCCCGCAAATCAGCGGGAGGTACCTATGGGGTAGATCCATAAGCGGTTCACGAATGAGCAGATTGCGTGATGTTTGGGGCTTACGCTCACGGTCATATCAAGCGCATCGTTGTCCAAGAGGCTCTGGCGATTGGGAAGGGCCGTTTCTTCGAGCTCCTCCGGGAGTACCGGCAGGCCGCAATAGGCGGTCAAGTGCCTGGGTCCGCCGGGCATCACTTGAATTGCAGACGCTTACACGCAATCCGGCAAGAAAGACGAGCAAGGTTCTTTTTCGCCGCTGCTGGGTTCTGCAAAACCCTCATGCGTGGGTTCCCTGGCCCGCGGGCTGCAGGCCAGGGCGGGCAAATCCCACCGTCGCCTCTTGTCAACGGCAAAGACCACCAGGCAACGGCGGGCAATTCCCGGGCGCCTACTTCTCTTGCGGAGCGTCCTTTCGTCTCATGACATAACTGAAGCCAACCCCTACAATCACGCCGATCATCATGAGCAGGCACGGAAGACCAATGAGCAGTTGAGCGAGGGGGTTTGATCCCGTCCATGCCAAGATGGCCTGCAGCCTTGTGTGGGCGGCCGTGGGCGAGGGCAACTGAGTTGCGGTCGGCGTGGAGGACAGGGCCACTGCCGGGAACAACGTCGGAGAGGATAAGGCCATCGGAGTCGCACCGAGACCGGCCGTGGAGGAAGGCGCGAAGCTGGCGGTGGCTGTGCCCGTCGATGTTGACGAGGACGTTGGCGTCGGCGTTCGCGTGATGGTTGGAGTCGGAGTCCGCGTTGAGGT
>JBGPAT010000290.1:0-4118 GCA_041480885.1 Anaerolineae bacterium | reverse complement strand
TCAACTTCGGCCTGATCTACGGCATGTCCCCATTTGGGCTGACGCGTGCCACCGACCTCACGCTGGCTGAGGCGGAGGACTTCGTCAAGGCGTACTTCACGCAGTTCCCCGGCGTCAAGAAGTACCTCGACGGCATGCGCAGGCAGGCCGCGCAGGACGGCTACGTCGAGACGCTACTCGGCCGCCGCCGTTATTTCCCCGCGCTGCAAAGCAAGATCAACGTGGCTGCCAAGAACCGGGAGGAACGCGAGGCCATCAACGCGCCCATCCAGGGGACCGCCGCCGACATCCTGAAGATCGCCATGATCAAGATCCCGCCTGCGCTGGCCGAGGCGCGATTGCACGCGCTGATGCTGCTGCAGGTCCACGACGAGCTCGTGCTGGAGGTCCCCAAGGGGGAGCTGGAGCGCACGTCCAAGGTCGTGCGCGAGGTCATGGCCTCAGCCTATCCGCTCGATATTCCGCTTGGCACCGAAGCGCGCTGGGGCAGCAACTGGGGTGAGATGCAGGTCCTGAATGAATGAGCATGTCGTCGCCCCCGCACGGCGTGACCGTAGGGTGACCCTACGTGGTCGCCCCTGCAACGCCCTTAGGGTGCAACCGGAGGGGCAGCCCTATGTGGTCGCCTTGGCGTCGCCCTTAGCGAGCAAGCGGAGGGACAACCCTATGTGCTCGCCTTGGCCTTGCCCTTAGGGGGCAACCGTAGGGGCGACCCGATGCGGTCGCCTTGGCGTCGCCCTTAGGGAGCAACCGTAGGGGCAACCCTATTTAGTCGCCCTAGCGGCTTTACAGTCTGGCCCGTTTCGGAAGGCATGCCGCCTGGTGCCGCCGACCTCTCCTTATGACTGAGCGGGCATTGACGAATTTGTTGACTCGTGGTGTCTAGACCTTGCAGAAATTGCATGATCAATGTAGAATTTCGCCCACGTTTAGATTGAAATCTCGATTACATGGTTTACAGGTAGGGTAAGAACCATAACCGTCGATGCGAACTGGGACGTTCGCGGCTCCAATAAACAGACAATTTAATACACGGCTGAGAACCATCAAGGAAACGGCGGTACGGATCGTCGATTGACATTTCGACAAACCGATCTCGATTTCACGTCCACTCTCTATCGCGCGGATGAGATCGGGTAGGATCCAAGAGACCCATAGAGACCTTGGCTACTCCTGAACCGAAACGTTTCGAGCAGGACGTCCTAACTCCCCCCACCGACAGAGAGAGTCCGCCGGCCCATGGAACGCGGCGCACACAACCGGAGAAGCCGGCAGGCTCGGCTCTTAGAGACCTTCTCATCTCTCAGCGTCCGCATCCAGCTGAAACCGCGCGGAAGCGGGCGGAGTCACCTCTGCGGGTTGAGTTTGAACGAGTCTCGCGCCGCCCCTATGATCTTTCCTATGCCTGTCTGCTGATCCCTCGCTTCAAGGCGCATCGCCTGACGGGCGACGTGGTTGAATTGCTGAACACGCGCATGCGGCAGATCTGCCTGTCTTTCGGCTGGCGTCCCGAGCTCATTCTGGTCCGCCCTGAATTCCTGCAGTGGGTCATCAGCGCGCCGGCAAGCATGCCCCCTTCCCGCTGCATTCAGATCGTGCGCGAGCAGACCTCCAAAAAGATCCTCGAAGAGTTCCCGGCTTTCAAAGAAGATAACCTCTCGCAGGACTTCTGGGCACCCGGATACCTCGCCCTGGTGGGTATGACCCCGCATCCGCCGGAAATGATCATTGAATTCATCCGGCTCACCCGGCAGCGTCAAGGGGTACTCCTAGGTCGCAGCCACTAATCCGGATCACCGCAGCGCCATGAGGCGCTACAGACGGCACAGCGCGCTTCGGCATGCGCCGGGCCAAACGATGCAATAATGATGCAATAAGGGGGCACGCCTTGCACCGACCAGCCGTTAATACTATACTGGATGCCAGGGAACCTCCAAATGGCAGATGTCACGCTTAGCAGGATCGGCGAACTGCTGCGCAGCGTCCTTGAATTGCTATGGAACAAACCAGAAGGGATGGCCGCGAAGGACGTATTGGCGTACCTGCCGCAGATCACGGAGCTCACCGAGTACGAGCGGGGCTACTCGGCTCCCACGAACATTCCGAGATACGAGAAGATCGTCCGGCTGGCGACAATTCCGTTGGTGCAGGCTGGCTGGCTGATCAAGAACAACAAGGGGCGCTGGTGCATCACGGATGCCGGACGCCAGGCGTGCCTGAAATTCCCAAATGCACAAGAACTGTATAAAGACGCCCTGCAACGCTTCGAAGTCGTTAGGCAAGGCGGGCCGGCATCTGCCATCGTCGTGGAAGAAGCAGAGGAAAGAGCCTGGGAGCAGATCCAGAAATACCTGCTGGCCATCCGGCGAACGGATTTTCTCGAACTGCTGGCGGATCTTCTGAGAGCGATGGGCTACCACGTTGCGTGGATCGCGCCTCCCGAGAAGGAACACGGTCAGATCGACATGGTGGCTCACACCGACCCGATCGGGGCCAAGGGGCCGCGGATTCTGGTCCAGGTGCGGCACGGTGCGCAGTCGCTCGGCATGGAGACCCTGAAGTCCTTCCTTTCGGTGTTGGGCACGGGTGACTATGGCCTCCTGCTCTCGTCCGGCGGTTTCACATATGAAGTGACGGACCAGATCAGGAGCGACGCTTTTCAGCGGACCACTTTGCTCGACTTGGAGAACCTCTTTGATCTGTGGGTAAAATACTACGACGCCTTGACCGAGGAAGCCAGAAATCGCTTTCCACTCAAGAAGATATATTTCCTGTGCGGCATGGTGTGAAAACCCGCATCAAAACCATGCAAGCGGTGGTTCGGACCGCGTGGCTTTGAGCCGAATGACATGCCAGACACACGCCCGCAAAACAGCACCGTCTTTGAGGAGAATATCGGTGTCTTGCAGGATGAAATCAATCTGGCGGCACAGTGGGGAAGACCCAGCATACTGCTCGCCGTAAATAAGTCCAAGTTCGGCGAGGCAAAGGCCGTCAGGGCACTTGAATCGCAGCTGAAAAAGCGGGGTCAGAACGTTGTCCACATCGTGGTCAACAACGATCGGGCAGATGTCCCGCACCTGATCCAGGCGTCACCCGCCCCGGCCGACACCGTATTCTTCGTCTCCAACCTGGACTGGGGAGGCGGCCTCGATGGAAAAGACGCCTACCGGGCCCTCAACTTGTACCGGGAACTCTTCATCGAGAACCGGATCAAGGTGGTGTTCTGGCTGACTACCAAGGAAGCCGCGCGTGTCGCCCGCCACGCCCCCGACTTCTGGGCATTCCGCCACCACTTCATTGAATTCGCAAGCCCGCGCGCAGCGATCGCTTCCCGACTTCCAGCCGGGGTCCTGCTATGGGGGCTGCAAAGCTCGGTGGATACGTTCGACAGCCTCGATGAGAGGATCCGCGCCCGGGAAGGCATCCTCGCAAAACTGCCCCAAAACATGGAGTCGCTGTCCACACGCCTTGATCTGTTCTACAACCTCGGCTATTTGTACTGGCAGCTTGGAGACACCTCGAAGGCCTCCCAGGCGCTTCGTGCGGGCTTGGACCTGACAGGCGATTTGCCACTCCCGGACATCCGCTCCCGTCTGCTCAGCGGCATGGGTGTGATGCAGTATGAGTCGAAGGATTATTCCCTGGCGATCGAAAACTTCAAAGCGGCTCTCGAGCAAACCCCCACGAGCAGTTCACTGATGGTGAACTTGAGCGCAGCGTGCTGCATGCTGGGGCGCAACCAGGAGGCGGGCACGATCGGAAAGCGGGCACTCAGGGGAAGTTCAGAGGAAGCTTTGATTTGGAACCGCATGGGCTATATCTACACCGCCATGGGGAAGCTTGACGAAGCCATCGAGTGCATGTTGAGAGCCACGCAACTCGCCCCCCGAAGCCCGGCATACCACGAGTCCGTGGCAGTGGTGTACAGCGTGGTTGAGCGCCGGGACGAATCCCAACACCATATCGACCTCGCCCGTCAACTGGCAGGTGACGAGACACCTGTGTGGATCGAGGTCTACACAGAGGCAATCAATGGGAATGAGGAAAACGCCTGCCAACTGCTTGAAGCAGCCATCCGCGCCGGGCAAATATCTCGGCCGGAAGCGCGGCGCGAC
>JBGPAT010000289.1:0-4122 GCA_041480885.1 Anaerolineae bacterium | reverse complement strand
CGCCAAATGCATTCAGCGCCGCGTCCAGCTTTTCGCCGCCTCGTGATACAAATCTCGGACCCCGCGCCACGTCGAGGCGCCATCCCGGATCGATCGCGGCAGCCGGCCGGAGGACCACTTCGCCCTCCACACGGACCTGCCCGGCCATGATCAAGGCTTGCGCCTTCGTCCGGGATTCTGCAAGTCTCCTCTCCACCAGCAGGAGATCGAGGCGCGTCTTCTGCATGAGAACATTGTAATTCGGCTCATCAGAATCGGATATCCATGGACTGTCAGCACCCCGATTCAGACCTGGTGATTCCGGCTTTTGGATTATCATTACCGCATGCTCGCAGCCCTACTCAAGACCATGCGGCCTCGCCAATGGACAAAGAACATCTTTGTCTTTGCTGCGCTGGTCTTCGATAAGCAGTTGCTCCACCCCGGATCGTTCCTGCGGACGCTGGCGGGCTTTGTACTGTTCTGCCTCGTCTCATCGTCAGTCTACATCTTCAATGACCTTGCCGACATCGAAGCCGACCGCGAGCATCCGGAAAAAAAGAAGCGGCCGATCCCTTCGGGCCAGTTGCCCGTCGGCGCCGCCTGGGTCGCGGGCATCCTGCTGGTGGTCATTTCGGTCGCCGGCGGTTACTGGCTGGCGCCATCATTTGCGATGGTGCTGGCCGCCTATTTCCTCCTCAATCTGGCCTACTCCAAGTGGTTGAAGCATGTCTTGATACTGGATGTGCTCATCCTAGCCGCGGGCTTCGTATTGCGTGTGGCAGCCGGTGTGACTCTGATCCATGTCGAACGCTTTTCGCCGTGGTTGTACGTGGTCATGACCCTGCTCGCCCTTTATCTCGGCTTTGGCAAAAGGCGCGCTGAACTTGCGCTGCTCTCGGACGAGGCCGGCGCGCACCGTAAGGTGCTCGAGGGCTATACGATCCCTCTGCTTGACCAGTACATCATGATTGTGACGGGCATGACCATCGTGGCATACTCCCTCTATACCTTTTCGGCACCCAATGTTCCTGCCAATCACAGCATGATGCTGACGATCCCGTTCGTGGTATATGCCATCTTCCGTTACCTCTACTTGATCGAGGTCGAGCACAGCGGCGGCGAGCCCGAGGAAATACTGCTCTCCGATCGACCGTTTCAGATCTCCATGGGGCTCTGGGCGGTTGCCGTGGTGCTTGTCTTTTATCTCTCCCCGTGAAGGCCTCGGCCCCCGGCAAGGTCATTCTCTTTGGTGAGCATGCGGTCGTATATGGTCGCCCCGCGCTGGCCGTGCCGGTTATGCAAGTCCATGCGGACGCGGATGTTGCCGCAACGACTCGGTCGGGCGTCTGGATCGAGGCGCCGGACATTGGCCTGCGCGCGGAACTCCATTCGCTGCCCCCGGATCATCCGCTCGGAGCCTTGATCCGCAACCTCTGCTCCACGCTGGGCATCGATCCATTCCCGAACCTGGAAATCAAGATCACATCCAGCATTCCCGTCGCCTCGGGATTGGGCTCTGGTGCGGCGGTCTCCGTAGCCCTCAGCCGGGCGCTGTCGGCAACGCTGAACCGACCACTGAGCGATGACCAGGTCAACACCTTCGCCTACGAGATCGAGAAGTTGCATCACGGCACGCCTTCCGGCATCGACAACACCGTCATCACCTATGCCAGGCCCGTGTTCTTCATCAAGGGTCGTCCAATCCAGATCGTCAGCGTGGGCAGACCGTTCACGATCCTCATTGCTGATACCGGCATCGCCGCTCCGACCAGAGAATCCGTGCGTGACGTGCGGCGGATGTGGGGGGCCGACCAGGCAAGGTGGGACGCCGTCTTTGATGAAATGGGCAGCATCGCTCGCACAGCGCTCGAGAGCATGCAAAGTGGGCAGTGGGAGGCGCTCGGAGATTTGATGAACAGGAATCATGCGCTGCTGCAGGAATTGACCGTGTCGTCTCCCGAGTTGGATCGGCTCGTTGAGTCCGCGCGCGGTTCTGGCGCTGTCGGCGCCAAACTGAGCGGTGGAGGGCGCGGCGGCAACATGATTGCCCTTGTCAGCCCCGACACAGCCGCGGCTGTAGCCAGGCGCCTCAGAGAAGCCGGCGCAAAGAGCACCATCATCACGCAGGTGGCTTAGGTACCGCAATGTCTGGAACGGCAGATGTCATTATCATCGGCGGAGGCGTGCATGGCGCCAGCCTGGCCTTTCACCTGGCGAGGCGCGGCCTCAAGGCCATGGTGCTTGAGAAGTCATTCGTCGCCGCCGGCGCCACCGGTCGCTCCAGCGGACTCGTTCGCATGCACTACGATGTGCGCCAGAATACGGAGTTGGCTTGGATCTCCTTCCAGTACTTCCGCAACTGGAAAGACATGGTCGGCGGCGAATGTGGATTTGCTCGCACCGGCTTCCTTCAATTGGTGGCACCCAACGACACAGCTACACTGAGGTCTAATGTCGCCATGCACCAGAAGATCGGAGTGCCGGTAGTTTTGATAAAGGCCGATGATGTGAAGCGACTGGCTCCCTCATTCGCGACCGACGATATTGAAACCGCCGCATACGAGCCTGAATCCGGCTATGCCATGCCAAGCGATACCGCCAGCGCTCTGATGAATGCTGCGCGCGACAAGGGCGCCCACTTGCTCCAGGATTGCACGGTGACCGGGGTGCTCGTTAAGGGCGGCAGAGTTGCCGGCGTCCAGACCACACAAGGTGAATTCAACGCCTCCGTCGTGGTCAACGCCGCGGGCGCCTGGGCCGCCCAGATCAACAAGATGGTCGGGTTGGATCTGCCATACGACACGTGGCGTCATGACACGATGTTCGTGGTGCGGCCCCCGCAGATCGGTCCGAGCCACCCCGCAGTAATCGACTTTGCCAATGAAATGTATTTTCGTCCGGAAGGCAACCTCACGCTGGTGGGCCTGGAGGACGGCAACCCGCTCGGAGAATCACCGGACGGCGACGCGGATCACGCCAGGCCAGGCTTTGTGGAGCGCGGCATCGAACGTATTTGCCTGCGGATTCCTGCGATGGAAGACGGCAGCCTGCATTCTGCTCACGGCGGCTACGATGGGATCACGCCGGACCAGCATCCATTGCTGGGCGCGGCGGGCCCGGACGGCTTCTACCTTGATTGTGGCTTCAGCGGCACCGGCTTCAAGATCGCCCCCGCCGTCGGGCTTTGCATCGCTGAACTGATAGTGGATGGCCGCGCCGCCAGTGTGGATTTGTCCATCTACTCGCCTGGGCGCTTTGCCGCGGGGCAGCCAATCGTCGGCGAACACGCCTACAGTTGCGTTTGGCACTAGTCACCTGTGCGATCGCCCTCTAACCGAATTGACGAATAGCTCGTTGTGAGGTAGCCTCCGCCAACTCCTCATCACTTTTATCAGTGCGCCATGACCTCCAATCTTCCCTCCGGCACGGTCACATTCTTATTCACAGACCTCGAAGGCAGCACAAAGCTCTGGGAGCAGCATCCCGGGGAAATGAAAGCTGCCCTCGCGCGGCATGATTCGATGCTGCGGCAGGCGATCGAAGAGCACGACGGCAGGATCATCAAGACCACGGGGGACGGATTTCACGCCGCCTTTCAGACCGCACTAAATGGAGTCGTGGCGGCCCTGGCCGCACAGGAAGCTCTGTTCGGTTGGTCCTGGGATGAGATCAAGCCGCAGGTATTGCGCGTGCGCATCGGTCTCCACACTGGCGAGGCGGAAGAACGCGCCGGGGACTACTACGGTCCGTCGCTAAATCGCGCCGCTCGATTGATGTCCATCGCTCACGGCGGACAGACTCTCCTTTCCACCACCACCGCCGACCTGGTTCGCGATCAGTTGCCGGTCGGGGCCTCCATGCGCGACCTTGGGGAACACCGCCTGAAAGATCTCGTTCGCTCCGAGCGTGTCTTCCAGCTAACCCATCCGGCCGTGCCCTCGGAATTTCCCCCGCTCAGGTCGATTGACGCATTTCCGAATAATCTCCCAGTCCAACTCACAACCTTCATCGGCCGGGAACGAGAGATCGATGAGGCCAAGAAACGTCTTAACTCTGCTCGCCTCCTGACTCTCATCGGCCCGGGCGGCACCGGCAAGACGCGACTCTCGCTCCAGCTCGGGGCCGATCTGCTACCGTCTT
>JBGPAT010000288.1:0-4160 GCA_041480885.1 Anaerolineae bacterium | reverse complement strand
GGAAGCCGAAGGGCCCCCCGCCGCAGGTCCCGGACCCCACCCGCACCACACCCGACGCCAAGGCGCAGCGGAACTTCACGGACCCCGAGTCGCGGATCATGAAGGACGGCGCGACCAAGAGCTTCGTGCAGGCCTACAACGCCCAAGCGGCCGTGGACGGCACGGCGCAGGTCATCGTGGCGGCGGCCGTGACCCAGGAGGCGAACGACAAGCAGCAACTGGTGCCCATGCTGACCCAAGTGGTGGCGAACTGCGGGGAGCCGCCCGCGGTGGCCTCGGCGGATAGCGGCTACTTCAGCGAGGCGGCCGTGACGGCGGACGCCCTCGCGGCGATCGATCTGTACGTGGCGCCGGACCGGCAGAAACATGGGGAGGACGCGTCGGCGCCCGTCCTCGACGACGGGACGGTGATCGGCGCGATGCGCGCCAAGCTCCAGACCGCCGCGGGCCACGCGGTCTATGCCCTGCGCAAGGCGATCGCGGAGCCGGCGTTCGGGCAGATCAAGGACGCGCGCCACTTCCGTCGCTTCTCGTTCCGCGGCCTGGTCAAGGTCCGGGCCGAGTGGCTCCTCATCTGCCTCACCCACAACCTGCTGAAGCTGTTCCGGGTCGGGTGGACGCCGCACCCGGCGTGAAGCGGAGGGACGGGGAGGTCCGGACGTGGAGCGGACTCCGACTGCACTCGCACGATCGGCCGCCCGCAGCATTTCGACCGCTATCGCCTCATGCTCACAGGTCAGCATCAACGTGATTACTCCGACAGGCTGCTAGTTCATCCTATGAAGTGAGCTGGTATGAAAGAGAAGACCGCAAGATACGCATTAGGAAGACCCTGGAGCAGGCACAGAGATAGATTCTACGCACTTCTTTCATTGTTACCGTCTCTGGTTCTGATTTTCGTTTTTGTCTATCTCTTGATTGGATGGAACACCGTCATTGCCTTTTCCAAGTGGCACGGAATCAAGAGCGATCTTTCCTTCAATGGTCTGAAGAACTTCATTGAACTATTTCAGGATGAAAGATTCCAGATCGGGATGAGGAACATGGGCGTCTTTGCCCTTGTCTTCATCTCAGGCTGCATCGTCATCGGATTCGTGCTGGCTCTGCTCCTCGATCAGGGTTTGAAATGGGAGAGCTTCTTCAGAAACCTGTACATCTATCCACTGGCGATCTCGCTGGTCGTCACCGGGGTCATTTGGCGATGGTTGTTCACCCCTGGAAGCGAACAAACAGGTTGGATAGGGTTCAATCAGCTATTTGACTTTGTTGGCTTGCATTTTCTGAAATCCGGTTGGCATACGAGTCAATCTTTTGGAATCGTGGCCGTGGCAATAGCTGCGACCTGGCAGATGTCAGGATATGTCATGGCCATGTATCTTGCGGCAATCAGAAGTATCCCTGTGGAACTGAAAGAGGCCGCGGTCATTGATGGGGCCAGTCCCTATCGCTACTACTTGCACATCGTTATTCCTCTGGTGAGGACTACCACAGTCAGTGCCGTGGTTATTCTCGGCCACATAGCTTTGAGGGTTTTTGATCTCATAGCTGCTATGACCGGTTCAGGCAAAGGATTCATTACCGACGTACCGGCGTTCTACATGTGGCAAACGACCTTTCAAGGCAATAGATTCAATCGAGGAGCAGCTATTGCCCTCGTACTTCTCGTGCTGATTTCGGGTTTGGTGATTCCGTATATAGCAAGGACATATAGGACCTCTGATGAGCAGGGCGGATAGATGACATGAAGAGCATTCCGCGTTCGCTGAACAGACTTGTTCTGTATATGGTGGCCATCTTCTTTGCCGTGCTGTTTCTAATGCCCATCTACGTCATGGTGAATGCATCGATCACGAGTTTTGAAACAGTTTCAGTCAGCACCATGTGGCGTCTCGCTCGGAGCTTCTCACTCAGGGGATTCGCAGCTGCTTGGGTGGGAGATCCTTTGCAGGGTTTTACCGGCCTAGGCCCGTATTTTCTCAACAGCTTGATCATAACGATACCTGCAGTGGTAGTCTCGGTGTTCCTGGGGTCAATCAATGGATATGTCCTCACACATTGGAAGTTTCGAGGATCAAATCTTCTGTTCATGCTGATTCTGTTTGGAATGTTCATCCCTCTGCAGAGTATACTGATTCCTCTTGTAGAAATCGTGAGAAAAGTTGGTCTGTATGGAACAAGAAGTGGGCTATCACTTTGTTGTGCAGTATACGGAATCGCCATTACAACGCTGTTATTTAGAAGCTTCTACGGTACGATTCCGACCTCCCTGCTTGAATGTGCCCGAATCGATGGAGCAGGATTCTTCAAAATCTACTTCAGAATCGCGTTACCCCTATCGCTTCCTGCTGTCACGGTCGCAATAATATGGCAGTTCACACAGATATGGAATGGCTACCTTCTGGCAATAGTCCTCACTCAGAGGCCGGCGGTCCAACCTATAACAGTTGGGCTACTCAATATGGTCGGTGCCCATTATGTTCAGTGGAATATTGTGATGGCAGGAGCCTTCATCGCAGCGCTGCCAACGTTGGCTATCTATGTTCTGGTCAGTCGCTATTTTGTCAAAGGCATAATGAGTGGGGCAATCAAAGGATAGTCCGATCAAAGCCAACAGCCTGTGGCACGTGGCTTCTCAGAAACTCGATATTCGCCAGGTAAGCGTAATGGGGGACCCGGCCGTTTCTTCGGTGTCAAGGGAAATTCCTCCTCTCGATGTCGATTCCTGAACGCATCTCAAAGCTGCCCGTATGCCGTCCTCCCCCGAGACCGCTCCGTGATGATCTCTCGTGCTCCATCGTAGTGGTGCCACCCGGTCGCCTCGCTGCCCGAGGGACCCACCCGGCCTAGTCCGAGCTGACGAGAGCGGGAGCGGCGCGCCAGTGTCCCGCCGCGGTCCCCCGCAGGGGCCGCCACGTAGTTATGTCGCGCTGCCTACTCCCTGGGAAAGACGAACTCTTCTAGTCCGGCACGCCGGTGCTCAGCGCGGCTGCCGCCGAAGCCCTCCCGTCCGGAGCGGGTCGTACGGGGTCCCGCTCCGCCAGACCCCCCACACGATCCGGAGCACCTTGGCTGCCAACTCGACGATCGCCTTTAAGCCGGCGTACCGATCGCCGTGGCGCTTGGCTTTCAGGGCCGCGAGGCGGGCCCGGCCGGCCGTGGTCCGGGCCAGCCCCATCGCCGCATGGTACAGCGCCCAGCGCAGGAGCCCCCGGCCGCACTTGGAGATCCGCCACTGGCCGGCGAAGTTGCCGGTCTGCACCCGGATGATATCGAGGCCCGCCAGCTTGCGGAGCTGGCTGAACTTGGTGAACCACGCGACATCACCGACCTCGGCCAGCAGGATCGCGGCCACCGTGGGCCCGACCCCCGGGATCGTCCGGAGGAGCGCGTAGGCCGGCAGCCGCTCGGCGAGGGGCGTGAGCGCCCCCTCAATCGCCGTGATGCGGGCCTGGACCGCCGCGACCTGCGCCCCGAGGTCGGCACAGGCCGTGGCCAGCCCGAGCGGCAGGCGCCCCTTCGCCACCGCGGGCCGCCCGGGGGCCGCCGGCTCCCAGGCCTGCAGGAGCGCGGGCAGCTCAGCCCGGAGCCGGTTCGGCAGCGGCTCGCCCATCGGCCCCAAGGCTGGGCGAAGCGTGGTCCGCCAGCGGGCCTTGCAGGCCGCCAGTTCGCCCCGGGCCCGGCGGAGGCATTTGACCAGGCGGCGGAGCTCCGCGAGCGGCCCCTCGGGCTGGCTGGAGCAGAGCACCTTGCCCTGCTCCAAGAGGTCGGCGCAATTCGCCGCGTCCTTCCGGTCGTTCTTGTCCCAGGTCCCGTCCTGGGTCCGCCGGTTCCAGTAGGCCACGCTGCTGGAGAGCAGGAGGACATCAGCCCCCTGCGTTTCGAGAAAGCGGGCCACCGCCTCGTGGGACGGTCCCCGTGGGCTCCAGGCCACAGACGACCTCGCGACAGCCCGTTGCCCGCTGCGCTTGCTCGATCCGCGCCCAGAGCTGGGCGAAGCCCCGGGTGCTGTTCGGGATCGCGAACTGAGGTACCACGACCCGCGTGTGGGCGTGCCGGAGGTGCACCACGTGCTCCGCCTGGGCGATGTCGAGGCCCACGAGGAGCCGCTTCCGGTTCGTCCGTAAGGTACTCTTCAGCTCCCGGAACCGCTTGACACGAGT
>JBGPAT010000287.1:0-4167 GCA_041480885.1 Anaerolineae bacterium | reverse complement strand
TCAGCTCATCGCGCGCATGCCTCCACGGAAGGCGTGGCACATTTCCTGCCGGCGGTCTCGGGCTTTTTGATGGAACAGGAACTCGAGTACTTGGGCCGCGCGACTTCCAATCCCGAGCATCCTTACGTCGCCATCCTCGGCGGCGCGAAGATCAGCGACAAGATCGCGGTCGTTGAAAACCTGCTCACGAAATGTGACCGGCTCCTGGTTGGCGGCGGGATGGCCAACACGTTTCTGGCGGCGAGAGGCTACAACATGCAGGACAGCCTGGTGGAGGCGGATTCTGTGGACACTGCCAAAACCCTCCTGAGCAAGGCTGGCAACAAGCTGCTTCTGCCCGTTGACGCGATTATTGCCGACAAGTTCGAGGCCGAGGCGCAAAATAGAGTTGTCGGTGTGGACAAAGTACCTCCGGGCTGGCGAATCATGGATATTGGACCCAAATCCATCGAGGCCTTCAAGGCTGCCCTGGTTGGCGCCAAGTTGATCGTGTGGAACGGACCCATGGGTGTCTTCGAGATGCCAAAATTCGCTGAAGGCACCTTCGCGATTGCCAGACTACTGGCCGGGTCGGGGGCGACTACCGTTGTTGGTGGAGGGGATAGTGCAAGTGCGGTCAAGAAAGCTGGCGTGGCCAAGCAGATGACGCACGTATCGACCGGCGGTGGTGCCTCGCTTGAGTTCCTGGAGGGCAAACAGTTGCCTGGCGTTGCCGCCCTGCAAGACAAGTAGTGGCATGCAACACCGGCCCGGGCAGGCGCGTGCTTTGGCATCCGGACGTGTTGCCTGGTGGAAGATCCTGCGGGTTCCATCCATGGAGCCCAGCACGGAGTATCCCCGTCCGAGCAAGACACAATCTGGACCCCGCGCCCTGAGAATTGCAGGAGCTCCCTTCTTGTGGTGCGCGGCCCTCGCGCTCGGTCGGCTGGTCATTGCATCCTGCGTCCCGCCCATCGCCCGCGGGTTTCCCGCGACTTCGACCGCCGATCCACTTCCGAGTAGCGCCACCGTTGGTACGCGTCCCTTGCCGGCATCCACGGCCTCGCCTGTCGTAACCCCACGCATCGGTCCTGTCGAAGGCGGCTTGTGCGATAGCCGCCTCAAGGCCGCAGTGTGGAGCACCATCCTAAGCTTCTATTCGAATGTCAGGGATTGTACTGATGTCTCAAACACCGCGATCGAGGTAATTCCGTCCCCCAAGGCGGACGGCGTTTGGCACGAAGCTTGGACGGCGGTTGCGTGCGGGAAAACCGCGATCTTAAGGATCAAGTTCACACCGGATTCGTCGGGCGCCGCCCGGCACGACATCACCGAGTGAATCTCCGGAGACTAGCTTACCACCACAATAGATGGGGGAGGCTCACGAAGTATAATGGTGCCGACCTCCCGGATTCACATGCCGCTTCCGGCAATATTCGCCGCAGCCACGGGCCTGCGTCAGTCCTTGCTGAATTGGCCAACATCTTGTCGGCGCTGGTCGCGACCTCGAGCTTGCCGCGTGGAGGCGTTTGTCGGACGGAGCTTGACCCAGGGGCTCACCAACAACATTCCGTAGGATGACATCCCAAATGCGTATCCCGTTCGTTGCTGGGAACTGGAAAATGAATATGACAGTCGAGGGCGCTCGGACTCTGGTCTACGCCATGTCGGCCAAGCTTCGTGAAATCAAGGGCGTAGAAAAGGTCCTCTGTCCGCCGTTTCCGGCGCTGCTTGCGGTGAATGCTTTATTGGAGGGCAGCGACTTGGGGCTCGGCGCCCAGAATATGCACTGGGAGGATAAAGGGGCGTTCACCGGCGAGGTGTCGCCGCTCATGGTGAAGGAGCTGTGCGATTTCGTCATCCTTGGCCATTCCGAACGTCGCAGCTTCTTTGGTGAAACGGACGAGACCGTGAACCGCCGAGTTCTTGCCGCAGAACGCGCTGACCTCACGCCGATATTCTGTGTGGGAGAAACGCTTGAGCAGTACGAGTCAAAACAGACCGCACAAATCGTTGCGCGTCAGATTAGGTTCGGCCTCGTCGGCCTGTCCTCGGCGTTTAGCGGCCGCATTGTGGTCGCCTACGAGCCGGTTTGGGCGATCGGCACGGGCAGGGCCTCCACCGGCGATAATGCCAACGATGTTGTCCGTGAGGTCATTCGCCCCGCTTTGCGAGAATTGTTTGGCGACGTGACCGCTCAGGCAATTCGCGTTCTCTATGGCGGCTCTGTGACCGCCGCGAATGCCGCAGAATTCTTCTCACGCCCCGAAATCGATGGTGCCCTGGTCGGCGGCGCTAGCCTCAAAGCCGATGAGTTCGTGGCCATAGCCCAAGCTGCGGCCAGGTCCTGATTGTGTGAGGAATTGAGGGGCCTTCGCACCGAATGATCGGTTTTGGCGGCTTGGTTTGGTTCGGCGTGACACTCCTGCCGCTGGCACTGCTGCAGCGGCTTTTGCATCGCGAGCTCCAGGCCGTTTTTCTGATCTTAAGCGGTAGCCGCGAATTTACGATCGCCCTGTTCTCACTCATCTTCTTTCCGGGTGTCCTGCTGCACGAGTTCAGCCACTTCATGGCGGCTCTCCTGCTTGGCGTCCCAACCCCTGGCTTCTCGCTTATTCCACGGGTTCTCCCCGACGGGAAATTGCGGCTCGGCTACGTGGAGACAGTGAAGACCGACATTGTTCGCGATTCGCTCATCGGAGCTGCCCCGTTGTTCGCCGGGGGGCTGGTCGTCGCTTACCTCGCGATCACGCGGCTGGACCTGCTGCCGCTGTGGCAGGCTTTGCAGGGCGGACAGGTTGACACCTTCTGGCGGGCCACATTGGCTTTGCCTTCAGCGCGGGATTTCCCCGTTTGGTTCTATCTGCTCTTCACCGTAAGCAGTACGATGCTGCCATCGGAGGCCGATCGCCACGCTTGGATGCCTCTAGCGCTGGCAATTGTGGTCTTGCTGGCGCTGGCATTCCTGGCGGGGGCTGGACCTTGGATGCTCAGCCATCTTGCTCCAGCGCTCAACGGCTTTCTGAGCGCGACCTCCGCGATCTTTGGTCTGAGCGCAGCCGCCCATGCCCTTATGATCCTCCCCATCGGAGCCACGCATCTCCTGCTGACACGCTTGACCGGAATGGATGTCGCCTAGGCAGGTCTTCCATTCAGATGACTGGGTTAGGAAGCCCGCTGTGGCCACTACGATTCACTTATGAGCCATCGTCACCGGAAACACCAGCAAGAGCTCTCCTTTTGCGTCGGCGGGGAGGGCAGTTCCCTGCACCAGGATATCCGGGTATGGGAAGAATGCTTGCGCGGCTCGCGATCCGTATTCTGCGATGATGTCCTCGATCTCGGCATACGTGCCAACGACGCCCACCGCGAAGCACGGGCCCTTCCTGCATGCCCGCTCTCCGATCCAGAATTTATCCTGTATCCACTTGTAGGTGGGGCCAGTCTCGTACCCGTACGCCCGATCGAGATAGCCGTGCTCTTCCAAGTACTGGGGATAGAGTCGGGCCAATTCATTATTGTCCCGCAGGAACTTCTGCGCCGCGCCCACCAGGATCGAAAACGTGTCTAGATAGCCGGCCCTGTTGAGTGCCTCCAACTTCAGATACTCGCTAGCGACATTGATTTGTTGGAATGTTCGCGACTGATAATCGAGTTCGCAGACGCCGCTCTTGACGCCGTTCAACTGCAGCCAACGAAGCATCTTGTACTTGTACTCTATCCCGGATGGTACCATTGTGAAGACCTCGTTTGGCGCGAATCCTGAATAGCCGTTGATCGTGGGGATTCCCAGCTTCATCGAAATCATCATTGCGTCGAGCTGATAGTACCCTACCGGCAGATCGGTCTCAGTTGGATTAATGATGAAGAATGACTGACAGCCCGGTGCGGGCTTGTCGTAAGACCTCAAGAAGGCCAGCTGCTGCGCCTTGTCCAGTCGATACGGCGTGGCGTTCACCTGCTCCACGACGAGTGCGCAGGACAGCACCGCAATGCCCCCCCCGATCAATTGCCTCCACCGTCCATCGCCTCGCGATTTAGATGACTGATACCATGCCTGCAGGCAGTAGATGACAGTCACAATGACTATCATATCAACGATCATCAGAAACCTGCCCAGTGCCCTTAGTGCCTATGCACCGGGAACCAATCGATAAACAATGCACCACGCCGACACGCCATGAATCT
>JBGPAT010000286.1:0-4179 GCA_041480885.1 Anaerolineae bacterium | reverse complement strand
TTGTACTTGCAATGCCTGTGGTCGCCGCGGTCGCGTCCAATTTCCTGCATGGACGCAGGATCTATCTGCCCGGGTTGGCCCTAGCCATTGTCGCGCTTCCGTACGTGGTCGCAAACCCCTCCCGCCCACTCCTAGGGGCAGATAGTGTTCTGGTGGAGGACAGGCTCAGTCAGTATTTCACGAATGTTCCGGACCACTTTGACGACTATGACGAAGCTGCCAGAATGATCAGCGGAGCGAAGTGCGACCAAGTGGGTTTGGTGAGTCCCTTTGATGGGCGCGAATATCTCGTGTGGGTAACCGCCAGGGCGTACGACCCCGGCACGCGTGTGGAGCAGATACTGGTCAAAAATGTATCGAGACGGCTGAAGATACAATTCGCACCGTGCGCGATCGTTGTGCTGTCTCCGGTCCAAGTTGGCGAGATGGTCTATGAAAACAGGACGTATGTCAGATCGGTGGCACGAGAAGGATTCAATCTCTATTTGGCGGGGGATCACTCGCCGTGAAGTGTGAGAACTCTCATACCCCCACTCTCGGCCACCCGCCATCCGTAAGTCAGCAACGCGTCGTGCGCGGCCTCTCGTCCCACTCGGGCTGCTCTGTGCGCTTCGAGCCGCATCAAGGGGGGAATGCCATCGCCGCTACCTTAGCAGATACATCGCCAATTGGTCGAAGAATCGTCGCAGGGCAGGTAGCAGGTGCGGATTGTTGATGTCAATCCAGTGAGGGTCGACCGAGAAGCTAAGAAGCAGACTCACAACGATCGTCAGCACCACAAGCACGCCAGCAACCACCGAATAGGCCGTGCGCCACCTGGGTGTGCGCCCTAGCAGCTGATAGCCCTGCCACAAACCAAGCACACTAAGCAAAGCGAGACTTGGAATGGCGTCCAGCATGTAGCGCGTGGTCGCATAGAAGACCGCGAACATGACGAGCAGGCCTAGGAAGACGGCGGCGCTCAAGGTTGTCAAAAACCAGCGGAACAATCCCGCAGGGGCACTTTCTGAGGCAACGATGCTCTTTCGAGCCCAAGTCGGTACCTTGTCGAAAACGATGAGGGAGGCGGGAACCAGGCCAAAAAGCAAGAATGGCGCCGAGTAGATCAGGCCAACGATCTTCTCGACGTTGTAGATCGAATCGAAACGACTATTAAACTCCTGGACCAGCTGAGCATTGTAGGCGGCAACGACGAAGGGGAATGCCCGCCCGATCTCGGGCGGGTTGATCAAATACATGTATGCATTGGGAAGCACGTAGCGCAGCGAGAAAAGTTGATCATGGTATTTGTTCTGGTTGAGCATGGTGATCGCGTAACGGAAGCCAAATTCGATGACGTTTCCAAAACGCGCGAAGTTGTACCAGCCCAAGATGACTGCCCCAGCGAGAAGCGGGATGCAAAGAGCCGCGGCCGGTGCAAGCTGATGGAGAGGCCATCCCTGCATTCGCCTTGTGCGTAGCAGCCGGAGAAGAATAGCCAGACCGAAGAGGCTAATCGGAAATGCCATGGTGATGCGCGAGCCCGCAGCGAATGCCCAAAGGGCCCCAGCCAGGAAAAGTCGTCCTGGAGAAATCGTCGCCCGATCCAATCCGTCAAGAGCGAAGTAGAGTCCTCCGACGTAGAAACACTGGCCGCTCATGATCGCTGTCTCATATATCCGCGGCTTGATCAAGGCACTTGGAATTGGATTGATCAATCCCACCAGAATGATGCCCAGCACGAGGGTCCAAAGAGGCAGATCGCCAAAGTACCGCTGACGGATCTTGATCAAGATTGCAGACTGAAAGCCAAACAGTCCCACTGCAAGAACGAAGGCCAGAGTCTGGTCCCCGATTGGCTGTGCGTAGAGCAGCTTTATCGCGGTCAGGAGTAGGGCAGGAGCGGGACCCCAGTATAGGTAGAGCTTTGCCTTATACAAGGACATGTCCCGGAAACTGAAGGTCGTGTTTGCTGGTCGACTTATCGACCTCCGCGCATCGGGTTCGTAAGGGTTGGGGAGCGCCAGGAGGGCAAGCAACTGTGCATCCGAAGCAATGTCCAAGTTGAGATGCCCCTCCCGGAATGACGTGGCCAGTTGATCATAGTAGTTAGTCGTGGCCGGCCATGCTGACCAGCGGCCGATGCTGATGATCCAGACATAGGCCAGGATGACGATCGTCCCACACATCGCAAGGGCAATGCGAGCGAAGGCCGGGCGCGGGGTACCCGGGTCACGCGCCGACATCTCTTATGCTACGCCTTCCGCGATCTTCTGGCCGTATTGCATCAGCCCCCTCACCATCTCGTTAGTCCTTCCCTCAACATAGACGCGCAATACGGGTTCAGTTCCGGATGGACGGATGAGCAGCCACGAATCGTCGGCCATTGTGTACATCATACCGTCCCTTTGGCTGATCTCGGCCACTTTCTGGCCGTCAATTTGGCCCGGCGCTTGTCTGGTGAGAAGTTCCGTGATCTCAGCTTTGGGGATCGGGCGGCTGAGCCGCAGATCGACGCGCTGGTAGATCGCAGGTCCGGCTTCCGCCATTAATTCCTCCACCAGATCCACGAGCGGCTTCCGCGTGGCGGCGATCATCTCAGTCAGGAGCAATCCCATTATGGGGCCGTCACCCTCAGGAATGTGCCCTTTGAAGGAGATGCCTCCGGATTCTTCGCCGCCTATCAGGACATCCTCTTTCAGCATGTGATCCGCGATGTAATTGAAGCCCACGGGCGTCTCGATCAACTTCAGTCCGTACTTCCGGGCGAGGCGATCTACCATGCGCGTCGTCGACACCGTACGTACGACGGCTCCGGAAAGGCTGCGCTGCTCCACTAGATATTTAAGCGACAGGGCCATGATCTTGTGAGGATCGACGAATGCGCCGCGCTCGTCCATCGCAGCGATACGATCCGCATCCCCGTCCGTGGCGAGGCCGAAGTTGCCCATTCCAGAACTGACGGCGGAAGCGAGGGCGCCCAGATTCTTGGCCAAGGGCTCAGGATGCGTGCCACCAAAGCCGGGATTCATCTCGGCCCGCACCTCCGCAACATCACAGCCCGTGCCCTGTAGAAAGGCCTTGATCACCCCCCGGCCGGCGCCGTACATAGAATCCACCACGAAACGCTGTGGATTCTCGGCGATCAGGTCGGTGTTGATGAGGCGATGCAGCTGGTCGAAGTAGGCAGGCAGCGGGTTAAACTTCTGGATGAGATTGGCCTGGCGGGCCTGATCATAGTCCATGAGATTCGGGCCGCGTGCTCTTTGCTCATTGTCACTGATGTAAACCTCGACGCCACGACATTGGTCGGGCAGCGCCGACCCGCCGAAGGCCGCCTTCAGCTTTACGCCGTTGTAACGGGGGGCGTTGTGCGAGGCCGTGATCATCACGCCCGCGATCGCCCCCCGGTTCTTCACCGCGAATGAGATGGCGGGGGTAGGCGCGTCGGACTGAGCGAGCAATACCGTGAAACCGTTGCCGGCCAGGACGCGGGCGACTTCTGCGGCGAACCGGTCAGACAGAAACCTGGTGTCGAAGCCAACCACGATCTTGCGGGGATCAGGCTTTGGGCCGCCATTGCCTGATTTGTCCCAATGCTCCGAGGCAACGGCATCCGCGATGGCCTGTGCCAGGATACGCAGGTTGTCAAAGGTGAAGGTGTCTGAAATGACGGCACGCCAACCGTCCGTTCCGAAATGAATAGGCATGCATCCTCCAGGAAATGTGAATTGCGGGTGACTCTCGAAGCCGCCCGGCGTACACGGCGGCTGCACGGTCCTGCTGTCGTGAGCGCGGCCTACTGTCCTGGCGTGGTGGAGGGCGTCGCAGTCGGCGCGGGAGTCGCCAGGTCGAGATCGGTTTCGGCAATCCAGCCGTCAATCTGGACACCGTTATGGATCACGACGACGTGGTGCCACGTGTAGCCGTTGAAAGACTGTGCGTCTATCAGAAGCTGGACGAGTACCTCGCTATCCAGAACAGCCAAGACTCTGCCTCCGGGCGTGGCGCGCAGGATCGCGCCGCCCTTCTGCGCGCGGACGCGGACGTAGACGGGTGTCGGCTCGAAGGTCATCGTCACCGTGGCTGTGTCCGTCGAAGGCATTGTCATTTCCAGAGTCGGGGGCACCGGCGTGGGCGGGAGATTCTGGGAGGCCGTTGGAGTCTCTGCTAGCGGGGTCAGGGTCGGGGCCGAGTGCG
>JBGPAT010000285.1:0-4192 GCA_041480885.1 Anaerolineae bacterium | reverse complement strand
GTGCCGCCATAAGATGTGCAAGTATACAGGGGATGATTCGAAAAAGCAACTTTGCGCCAATCTGCCGGATCGCCCGCCGCATCCACGGTAGAATCTCAGTGATGTCCGCTAAATGGATCTCTATGCACGGCGTGCTCGTCCAGGGTTATGGCGTCGCTTCGGGACCTTCAAAGGACTATCCCTATGGAGCATTGGAAAAGCAGGAGCCCATCTTCAAGAGGCGCGGGCTGGACCTGGGACAGTACTTCAATGGAACGCTGAACATAGACATTCGCCCCATGACTTTCGAATTGCGTCATCCCGAGTTCACGTTTCGGGATGTCCGCTGGACGGATCTGCATCCACCCGAGGACTTTTCGTTCTCGCGCTGCAGCCTGATCCACCGGCATGTCAAGTATGATGGTTGGATCTATTTTCCCCACCCCGATACCAAGCTGCGTAATTTTCAGAACCCGTCTCTTCTCGAGGTGATTGCTCAACGGATCCCTGATATCCGTCATGGCGACGAGATCGAAGTGCGCCTGAATCCAAGGCGGGTCGAGGTGAGGCCGCCTGCGCCTGACGGCAGATCGGGCGGTTGAGTCCCGGCAGGTATAATAACGGCTGGGCAAGCCGGAGGATGCTGTGAACGTACTGTTGATCTATCCCGAGTTTCCCGATACATTCTGGAGCTTCAAGCACGCTCTCCATTTCATCCACAAGCGCGCTTCGCTGCCGCCACTGGGCCTACTGACCGTGGCGGCTATGCTGCCCTCCGGTTGGCAAAAGAGACTGGTTGACCTAAACGTCCAAAAACTGACCGACAAAGACCTGGCCTGGGCGGATCTGGCATTTGTCAGCGCAATGGTGGTGCAGCGCGACTCAACGCATGCCGTCACCGCACGCTGCAAGACTGCCGGGCTTACTGTCGTGGCTGGAGGCCCCCTCTTCACAAACGAGCATGAGCAATTTGCGTATGTCGATCATTTCGTGCTCAATGAGGCCGAATTGACCTTGCCGCCGTTCCTGGCCGACCTTGAACGCGGCCGCGCGAAGCACATCTATGCGGATCCAGGCTTTGCCAGCATGGAGTGCACTCCTACCCCCGCTTGGGGACTGGCGGATTTGAGCCGCTATGCCACGATGGCGATACAGTTCTCGCGCGGCTGCCCCTACAACTGCGAGTTCTGCAATGTGACGGTGATGTTAGGGCATCGTCCGCGTCTCAAAACTGCCGGGCAGATCGTGCGCGAGCTCGATAGCCTCTATCAGCACGGCTGGCGGGAAGCCGTGTTCTTCGTCGATGACAACCTCATCGGAAACAAGAAACTCTTGAAAGAGAATCTGCTGCCGGCGCTGATCGAATGGCGCAAGGGCAAGGCCGGGATGACATTTCATACCGAGGCTTCGATCAATCTGGCCGACGACGAGGAGTTGATGAGCCTGATGGCGGAAGCCGGCTTCAACATGGTCTTCATCGGCATTGAAACGCCGGATGAGGCCAGTCTCGCCGAGTGCGGCAAGAAGCACAATAAGAACCGCGACTTGATCGAGGACGTGAAGCGCATACAGCGCCACGGCATGCAGGTGCAGGGAGGGTTCATCGTTGGTTTTGACAGTGATACGCCTTCGATCTTCCAGCGCCAGATCGAATTCATCCAAAAGAGCGGCATCGTGACCGCGATGGTCGGGTTGCTGCAGGCTCCGATAGGCACCCGGCTCTATCAGCGGCTGGAACGCGAAGGACGCGTGCGCGGTGCCTTCTCGGGCGACAATGTCGACGGCATGACGAACATCATCCCGAAGATGCGGATGGACCTGCTCCACAACGGATACGAGGCCGTGATCCGATCGATCTATGCCCCGGCCAACTACTACGCTCGCGTCAGAACGTTCTTGCGCGAATACAAACCCCCAAAGATCTCGGTGCCGATGACCTTTGGGCACGTGCTGGCCCTCTTCCGTTCCATCTTGCGCCTCGGGATCATCGGTCGGGAGCGTCTGGAGTACTGGAAGCTGTTCTTCTGGACGCTGTTTCGCCGTCCGCGTCTGTTCCCTATGGCCATCACGTTTACCATACTCGGCTACCATTACCGTCGCGTGTGTGATTTGCACATTCATTGACGAGCAGCCAAATGGGGGGAGAGATTCGAGGGAGGCATAGCCTCGCGCAATTCTTGCTGAAAATCGCCCCGAGTGGAGTGCGAAATCTGAAGCGCCGCCCGCGGTAGTGCCGATACGAGCCGGTTCGTGCTGGGAGAGCTGAGAGTTCTGTCAGGCGTCGGTTCTGACTTGTCAAGCCGCATACCCCCAAAACCATTCTCCTGCTATCTTCCGTTATAATGCGCGCGATTCGTCAGAATTCAGCGGGCATCCGGTAAAGCATTGCGTTGAAGCCATCATAATGTCCAGCATATCCACATCGGCCACCTCCCACCCCAGACTGGCAGGTTTCTTAGGGATCGAAAAGCGTGAGTCAACCGCTCTGGGCCTGATGGTCGCGCTCTACTTCATCCTCACGGCTGCCTTCGTGTTCGTGCAAACGACGGCCTTTGGGCTGTTCATCGACGAGTTCGGTTCTCAGAACCTTCCGTTCGCCTATATATCGGTGGCAGTGCTGACCTCGCTGATCGCCTTTGCCTACCTCAGGCTTTCGCAGCGGGTTTCCTTCGGGACAGCGAAGCTGATCAACCTCGGCTTCCTGACGCTGATGTGCCTCGTATTCTGGGCGGGTCTGCGGTCGCCTCTGGGACACTGGTTCATCTTCTTGTTACCCTTCTGGTTCCAGACTCTGGTGGGCCTCGCCAACCTAGTCGTCTGGCCGCTCTCCGGCCATATCTTCGACTTGCGCCAGGCCAAGCGGTTGTACGGCCCGATCAGTGCCGGCAACTGGCTTGCCAACATCCTGGGGGGCTTCGTGATCTCGCCCATCCTGGCGCTGACCGGCGCGGCGAACCTGTACTTGTTGGCGGCAGTTGCGGTAGCGATGGCCGTGCCCGTGCTGTGGGTGATCTTGAACGGTCCCCACATGCATTCCGCGGCAGCTCCGCTTCCGGAAAAGGCGCCCTCGCCGAGCCGGCCGGGCCCGTCACCGCTTAAGCATCCCTACAGCCGATTGATCTTCGCGTACACCTTGTTGTGGTGGATGGCTTTTGTTTTTGTCGACAATATTTTCCTTGACCGTGCGGGCATCCAGTTCCCCACGGCCTCCGCACTGGCCGGATTCATTGGCCAGCAGCTTTCGGTGATCGGCATCATTGCCATCATTACGGCAACATTCCTCACCAGCCGCATCATCAGCCGAATTGGGCTGCTTGCCGGTCTGATCGCCATGCCTGCGGTGGTCGCGCTTTCGGTCGCCGCGATTGCCATTGGCGGCACGCTGGGCGCATCCAATGTGGTCTTGTTCTGGACGGCGGTCGTCGCAAAGACTTTCAATCTTGCCCTCGGCTTTTCTATCTCGCTGGCCGCGGGCTCCCTGCTGTACCTGCCACTGCTCGGGCATCAACGGGAGAGCACGCACACCATCTCGGAGGGAATTGTCCAGCCGGTGGCGATCGGAGCGGCGGGTGTGATCTTGCTGCTGTTCAATACGACCCTGCATTTCAACGCCGTGGGACTGTCGTATATTTTCCTGGCCATTGCGGCGCCATGGCTGTGGGTGACCTACCGCCTCTCCCGGAAGTATCCTGAAATCCTGAGCGAAGCCCTGCGTAAGCGAAGCCTGGGAGAGAACACCGCGCTGATGTTCGATTGCGCCAGCCTTGGCCTGCTTCAGGACAGCCTGAAAAGCCCGCGGGCCGGCGTGGTTTTGTACGCGCTCAATCAACTTGAGCAGCTGGGACCACGGGTGCAGCGGAAGGCTCTAGTGCAGGGGCTCCCGAGCCTCCTGGCACACCCTGCCCAAGAGGTCCGAAGCGAGGCGATGAAGCGCGTCCTGTCACTGCGGCTGCAGGGAGCAGCCCCGTTGCTTCGCCGTCGATTGATCGAAGAGACGGCGCCCGCAGTGTACGCGGTACTCATACAGGCTCTGGCTGCTCTTGGTGACGCTGAGTCCCATGAGCAGATCATGAACGCGACTGAAGCACCTGACCGAATGATCCGATTTGGCGCCATTGTGGGGCTGCTCATGTCCGCGGACGGGGAGCAGATTGCACACGCGACAGAGATCATCACGCGGTGGGTCGAGTCGCGGGACGCGGATGATCGTGCC
>JBGPAT010000284.1:0-4204 GCA_041480885.1 Anaerolineae bacterium | reverse complement strand
GCTTTTGAATGATATCGAATTGCGTGGCCAGGTCAAGAACGTCGCCGGACTTCGAGATCCCTTCGTTATACATGATGTCGAACTCCGCAGTCCGGAATGGCGGCGCCACCTTGTTCTTGACCACCTTGACGCGTGTGCGGTTGCCTATGATCTCGGCGCCCATCTTGATGGCCTGAATGCGCCGCACGTCAAGCCTGATCGACGCATAAAATTTGAGAGCCTGGCCGCCGGTGGTGGTTTCGGGGTTTCCAAACATCACCCCGATCTTCTGACGCAGTTGGTTGGTGAAGACGACGGTGGTCTTGGTTTGATTGATCGCTCCGGACAGTTTGCGCAGGGCCTGAGACATGAGCCGTGCTTGCTGCCCCATCGTGGGGTCGCCCATGTCACCCTCGATCTCGGCGCGGGGTACAAGAGCCGCCACCGAGTCGATGACCACCACGTCGACCGCTCCTGAGCGGACCAAAGTCTCTGTGATTTCGAGAGCCTGATCGCCTGTATCAGGCTGTGAGATAAGCAGGTTGTCAATGTCGACTCCACACTTGGCCGCGTAGCCAGGGTCCAGGGCGTGCTCCATGTCAATGAAAGCAGCCGTGCCCCCGCGGCGTTGTGACTCTGCGACGATGTGCTGGCAAAGCGTCGTCTTGCCAGAAGCCTCCGGGCCGAAGATCTCGGTGATGCGCCCACGCGGAACTCCGCCAACGCCCAGGGCGATATCCAGGGAGAGAGAGCCCGTCGAAATTGAATCGGTGTTGAGCATATGCTTCGCCTCGCCGAGCTTCATGATTGAGCCTTCGCCGTATCGTTTGAGGATGTCACCAACGGCCTTTTCAAGGACGGCGCGTTTGGCGTTGTCGGGCTGCGCCGGGGCGGATTCCGCGGGCTTGGTGGAGGTCGATTTGCGAGGGGGCATTGTGATCTCTCCAGATTGAGGTTTATGGGATCAACGAAAGTGAGTGAAGAGGCGTACTTGCCGCTGCAGGCTCAAGCAGTCCCATTTGCGTTGAAAGGTTGCGCGGCAGAACCACCTATGAGTTCGTCCGATTTTCGACCTGCGCGCGAATAATTCAAATCCGATTCAAACCCTCCCACCGGGTGACCCCGCACGAGCCGGATTCGTTTCGCGAAACGAAGAGGAACGAATCAAGAACTGTCGTGCGGAAACCGCGAGAACTCCATCGCGAGTCAAACATCTGCCTAGTATAGCACAGATGTTCAGTGCGTCAAGGGCCGTTATTGCAGGACGCCGGGTCCGTCGGCTCACTTGTCGGCGTAGGCGGCAAACGCTATGGCTACCGGGGCGGCCTGCGGTCCATCCGGGTAGTGCAGCCGGGCCTCGATCTTGAAAGGACCGGCGTTTGCACCGCGCAGGTGCATTGTGAATTCTAGTTTCCAACCCATCGGTTCGACGATGCTTGCGCTTGCGATTTCGTCGGCATTGGCATCGCTCAGGCTGACCTCGATAAACGGCCGCACCGTGAAGGGCGTCATCTCAATATTCACCCGCACGCGCGCGCGATCTGGATAGGGTTCCGCGCTTAGCAAGGTGATGCGCGTCTCTGCCGGAGGCACGCGCTGCAGATCGTCTTCCGGAAAGAAGAAGGCCATGTCTGTATTATAACCACGCAGAAAGCGGAGCCGCCTCAGGCGTCGCGGGCCAGCGAATTGCAGTATTTGGACCTCCGTGCGCTACCCCGCGCGAAGTCTGAGCCCACAAAACATGCGCAGTTTGAATGCGAGCTGCGCGGAAAGAGGAAAAACTAAGTGTGAATGGCGCGGACAACCATTCGCACTCACCATCTGTGCAGTCTTGCTTGTCCTGCCCGGTTGGGCCAGCCTGCACGGCCCGGCGACTGGACCTAAGCCTGGGCGCGGGGACGCCTCACCCATGCTTCTGCTGGAACTCGCGCATGAATGTGGTCAGGGCTTGGGCGGCGTCGATGTCCAGCGCGTTGTAGAGCGAGGCCCGGATGCCGCCGACGGAGCGATGGCCTTTCAGGCCAATCAAACCCTGCTTCTTGGATTCCGAGGCGAAAGTCTCCTCCAGCGTTTCTGCGGGCAGGCGGAACGGGATGTTCATGACGGAACGGGCAGCAGGCTTGGCGTGCCCCCGGTAGAAGCCTCCGCTCTCATCAATGGTCTTGTAGACAAGAGCGGCCTTCGCCTGATTGCGCTTTGCGACCGCGCCCAGTCCGCCAAGCTTCTTCGCCCATTGGAGCACGAGGCCGCAAATGTAGATTGCGTAGCATGGCGGCGTGTTGTGCAGTGATCCGCTGGCTGCCAGGGCTTTGTAGTCGAGCATGACCGGAAGGTTGGCCGGCGTCCGCTCGAGCATGTCCTCGCGGGCGATCACGATCACCACGCCAGCCGGCCCGGCGTTCTTTTGTGCCCCCGCATAGATCAGCGCATACTTCGACACATCGATCGGCCGGCTCACGAAATCGGAGGACGCATCGCACACGAGCGGCACCCCCGTGGGCGGCACAGGCTCCTTCGAGAATTCAACCCCGTGGATGGTCTCATTGGAAGTGAAGTGCAGGTAGGCAGCTTTCGGGTCGAGATCCAGTGAAACCGGCAGGTCCTTGAAGCCATCGGCCTCCAGGTTCGCTGCCGCCCGCGTCGCTCCAAGTTTCTGCGCCTCCTTGAACGCAGTCTTGCTCCAAGTGCCCGTCACGATGTAGTCGGCGGAGGCGCCACTGGGGCGCAGGTTCATGGGCAGCATGGCGAATTGCAGGGAGGCGCCCCCTTGAAGGAACATGATCTTATAGTTGGCCGGGATGCCCAGCAGTTCGCGCAAGTCGGCTTCGGCGGTCTGGATCACGCTCTCAAATTCCTTTGACCGGTGGCTGATCTCCATCACTGACATGCCCGTGCCCCTATAGTCAAGTATTTCAGCCTGTGCCTGCTGCAATACTTCGAGGGGAAGGGCCGCGGGGCCGGGATTGAAATTGCGGACGCGTTTGTGATCATCAGACATGGACGGGTCTCCTGTGGTTTTCCGGCGGGAACGTCTGAGCCTGCAGGCAGGAATGCGCCCCCCAGGCTCTGTCAAACCATTATATCTGCGCGGCCTCCCCAGCCACCATAACGATTGGCACGAATCCGGGCTGATATACGTCGTTGACACCCGGAATTGCGGTTGTTAGAATGATTCGAGGTGTGAACGCATTTTTCCTAGCAGGCAGCCAACCGGTCGGCTGGGTGGCACCCCGCTGCTGGTTTTGCCTCTGGTCAGGAGGACCACTAATGAAGATTCTCGTGTGTGACAAGACTGAGAAAGAAGCCGTTGAGCAGATGCGGGCTGCAGGCCTGCAAGTCGACGTGCGCGACGATATCACGCCGGAAGATCTACCGAAAGTCCTGCCTGCGTATGACGGGATGGTCGTTCGTTCACGGACCAAGGTCCGGCAGCCGCTGATTGACGTCTGTCCCAACCTGAAGGTCATCGTGCGCGGCGGCGTCGGTTTGGACACGATTGATGCCGACTACGCGAGATCAAAGGGGATCACAGTCATGAACACTCCCATGGCGAGCTCGGCCTCCGTGGCCGAGTTGGCGATCGGATATATGTTTGCCCTGGCGCGTTCGCTCCACCAGGCCACGGCCTCGCTGAAAGGCGAGAAATGGGAAAAGAAGCTGTTCGAGGGGGACGAACTGGGCGGCAAGACTCTGGGCTTGATCGGCGTGGGCAACATCGGGAAGGAAGTGGCCCGCCGCGCCGGCGCTCTGGGCATGACCGTCCTGGCCTACGATCCGTATGTCAAAGCCATTGACGGTGCCAGGCTTGTCACCCTGGATGACTTGCTCGCGAAGGCCGACTACATCAGCTTGCACCTTCCGAAAACCAAAGAGTCGGCCGGAATGCTCGGGAAGGAGGCCTTCGCCAAGATGAAGAACGGCGTGCGCATCATCAACTGTGCGCGCGGCGGGATCATCGATGAACAAGCGCTCTACGAAGCACTTACCAGCGGCAAGGTTGCGGGCGCGGCATTGGACGTGTACGCTCAGGAGCCGCCGACCGATTGGAAGCTCATCAAGCTGCCCAACGTGATTGGCTCGCCCCACATCGGCGCCGCCACCAAAGAGGCGCAGGGCCGCGTCGGCGCGGAAGTGGCGCAGAAGCTGATCGAGTTCGCCAAGAAGAGCCAACCCGCATAGCCGCAGCCTGTCGATTTGCATGCTGCTGCCGAGGCGTCTCAATCAT
>JBGPAT010000283.1:0-4221 GCA_041480885.1 Anaerolineae bacterium | reverse complement strand
CCAAAGCCCTGACGGCACATTCATCAAGGAATGGCCATTTGCGAGATGAGAGACCTGGTCGCGCACACATCTGGCAAGTTCGAAGTGCTCCAACGGCGAATCCTCGCAGGCCTCCGAGGGAGTACGTGGGGCACTATTGGGGCCGTCGCAGTCGGCCTGGCACTGGCCACGGCATTGCGCTACGTGTTGCTGGATTTCAAGTCAGTCGATTACTACTCATCACTCAAGCCTTGGTACAACACGCTAAGTTCCCAAGGTTTCGCGGCCTTCGCGCAGAATTTCTCGAACTACAATCCTCCTTTCCTCTACCTACTCTATTTAGTCGTTCGCTTACTACCGGGTCTGCCAATCGTCGTGGCGGTCAAGCTCCCAGCCCTCATCGCTGATTTCGTCTGTGCCTACCTAGTCTGGCAGATTGTGCGCCTGAAGGATCACTGCGATCTGAGGCTGGCGCTGCCGGCGGGCATGATTGTTCTCTTTGCTCCGAGCCAGGTGCTGAATAGTGCGTTCTGGGGGCAAGCCGATAGCGTGTTTACCGTTGGCGTGCTGGCGTGCACATATTTCCTGATGGCGCGCAGAAACAACCTCGCGCTCTTGTTCTTCGGGGTCGCGTTGGCCCTTAAGCTTCAGGCAATTTTCCTGGCGCCGGTGCTCCTTGCCCTATGGCTCAGGGGCACCATTTCCTGGAAGTCCTTCCTAATCGTACCTGCGGTCCTGCTGCTGGCGATTGTGCCTGCCTGGATTGCTGGCCGTCCCGTGTTCGACTTGCTGAGCGTATACATCGATCAGGCTTCTCAGTATGAGTACATCACGATGAATGCGCCCAGCGTCTATGCCTGGCTTCCGGGATCGAAGCAAGTATTCAATCTCTTGTATTTTCCCGGCCTAATTATGGGCGTGGCCGCGGCCTACATGCTTTTCCTGGTCGTCCTGAAAGCCCCTGGGGGCCTCTCGAAGCCTTTGATACTGGAACTCAGTTTGGCAGCGATGCTGATCATCCCTTTCTTCCTCCCCAAAATGCACGAGAGGTATTTCTATCCCGCCGACATCCTCTCCATCGGGTTTGCCTTCTTCTACCCGGAGTACTTCTATGTTCCCCTCCTGGTTGGGGGCGTCTCGTTTCTTTCTTATGAGCCCTTCCTTTTCGAGACCGAGGTCGTTCCCCTTCCGGTGCTAACGCTTGTGCTGCTCATCGTCATATGTACTCTAAGCTACCATCTGGTTCGCCAGCTCTACGCTCAGGAGAGGCAGCCGGACGGCGTCGAGAGTACCCCTCGGAAAGACATCACCTCGTCCGCAGCCCCCGACGCCCGGATGGCGCACAAATGACGCCTCGGCTTGGGCACAAGATAGGCGAAGCTGCAATCGTCGTGTTGGGAATCAGCATCGCGGTCGCATTGCGGGCGAGTCTACTCGACTTCAAATCCATCGACTATTTCAACTACACGAAGGGCTGGTACAACGCTCTCAGGGCTGGCGGCTTCGCCGCCTTCGGACAGAGTTTCTCCAACTACAACCTGCCGTACCTATACTTGCTCTATTTGGTGGCGCGGTTCCTGCCGGATGTACCCGCGGTCGTGGCGACGAAACTCCCGCCGCTCTTGGCGGATTTTGTTGGGGCCTGGCTGGTGTTTCGTATCGTTCGCTTGAGGCATCCCAATTCGCCTCTGCCCACGATCGCGGCGTTCGCTTACCTCTTTGCCCCGACTCTGGTCCTCAACAGCGCGTTCTGGGGGCAGGCGGATGCACTCTACGCGTCGGCGCTGCTGGCCTGCATCTACTTCTTACTCAGCCGCAGGGACACGGCCGCCATGCTTCTGTTCGGATTAGCCATTGCTTTCAAAGCGCAGGCGGTTTTCCTGGTTCCGCTACTGCTCGCTCTTCTTCTCAGGCGCGAGGTCCGTTGGACGTCTGTGCTCTTGGTCCCGGTAATCCCGCTGCTTAGCATGGTACCGGCCCTCATCGCGGGCCGGCCGCTGCTAGATCTGCTTCTCATCTATCCGGTGCAGGCCGGGCAGTATGAGCAGTTGTCCATGCACGCACCATCCGCCTTGTCATTGATCCCTGACAGCGGCCGCTACTACCCATTTTTCTATCCTGCCGGATTGATAGTGGCAGTCACAGCCGCGCTGGCGTATGTGCTGGCCATCGATAAGAGCCGGGCCAAGATCACGCCTGAGCTGCTCCTCGTCCTAGCGCTGCTATCCGTATTGCTGATGCCGTTTCTCCTGCCCAAGATGCACGAGCGCTATTTCTATCTTGGCGATGCAATCTCGATTCTTCTCGTCTTCTACCTGCCCGCACTTATCTTTGTGCCTATACTTATGATCTGCGTCTCTTTCTTCGCCTATCAGCCGACGCTGTTTGGCACGGAGCCGGTGCCGATCGGCTTGCTGGCTTTGGGAATCTTCGTGATCATCGTGATCCTCTGGCGGCACGCACTTCTACAGCTTTACTCTGGCCGAGTGGAGAACCGGCCGGGTACAGACGCAGTAGAATAGTGGCTGTGAAGCCGGTCGAGACCGCCGCTCCTCTCGCAAACCTGCTGGATCAACTGCCTCCTGCCTACACGCTCGCAGACAAGGATCTGATTCAACGCGCGTATATCGTGGCAGAGGAGGCTCATCGCGGACAAGAACGGATTTCGGGGGAACCTTACATCAACCACTGCCTTGCCGTCGCGCAGATTCTGGCCGATCTTCATGTCCCGCCGGAGGTTGTTGCAGCTGGGCTTTTGCACGACACGGTGGAAGACACTCACACCACCTTGGAATTCATTCGGAGAGACTTCGGAGACGTCGTGGCCTCCCTTGTGGACGGCGTGACAAAACTCACCAATCTGCCTCGGGTCTCCAGAGACGACCAGCACTTGGAACGTCCGGCCGGCATTGACGAAACCGGACCCCAGTCCGAGGCGCCTGCATTAGGACGGCGCCCGGATATGGCTTCAGAAACTCTGCGCAAGACTTTCCTGGCCATGGGCGATGATGTACGTGTCGTGCTCATCAAACTCGCGGACCGGCTGCACAACATGAGGACTCTTGGCCACTTGCCGCAGGCGAAACGCAGGCGAATCGGCCAGCAAACCCTTGACATTTTTGCCCCGCTCGCCAACCGCCTCGGTATCTGGCAGATCAAATGGGAACTCGAGGACCTTGCATTTCGGTACGTCAACCCAGCCCAATACAAGGAAATCGCCGAACAGCTTGCCGAGCGCCGGCCCGATCGAGAAAGCCAAATAGAATCGATCGTTGAAAGCCTTAAGCAGCTCTTCGAAAAGAATGGCATTCACGTCGAGATTACGGGCCGGCCCAAACACATCTATTCGATCTATCGCAAGATGCGCGAGAAAGGCAAGGCTTTTGAGCTTGTGCGCGACGTACGTGCAGTCCGGCTAGTGGTGCCCGACGTGGCCGGCTGCTACACGACCCTCGGGCTTATACACACCCATTGGCGTCCAATTCCGGGGGAATTCGACGATTACATCGCCGCTCCCAAGGACAATTTTTATCAGTCATTGCATACGGCGGTGATCTGGGATGACGGCAAGGCTCTGGAAGTCCAGATCCGAACCTCCGAAATGCACCAAAACGCCGAATACGGAATTGCAGCCCATTGGCGTTACAAGGAAGGTACCAAGCGCGACAAGTCGTATGAGCAGCGCATCAACTGGCTTCGCAACATGATGGAGTGGCGCTCGGATGTGGACGACGCCACCGAATTTGTCGAGTCGATGCGTTCTGATGTATTCCAGGACCGCGTCTACGTCTTCACGCCCCGGGGTGACATCATTGACATGCCTGCCGGCTCCACCCCGATTGATTTTGCCTACCACGTCCACACAGACATCGGACATCGCTGCCGTGGAGCGCGCATCAAGGGCAAGCTCGTGCCACTCTATCACGAGCTCAAGACGGGCGACCAGGTCGAGATCCTCACGGCCAAGCGAGGTGGGCCCAGCCGGGACTGGCTGAACTCTAATCTCGGACTGGTCAAGACTCAGCGCGCGAAATCCAAGATCCGGCTGTGGTTCAAGAAGGAAGACTATCAGCAGAATCTCTCTCAGGGCCGACTGCTCCTGGAACGCGAACTCGAGCGGTTGGGCCTTTCTCAGGTCAACTTTGAGAACATGGCGCGCGATCTCGGCTTCAAGACGCCCGACGAAATGTTCGTGGACCTCGGCACCGGCGATCTGTCTGTGAGCAAAGTGATTCGCGAAAT
>JBGPAT010000282.1:0-4221 GCA_041480885.1 Anaerolineae bacterium | reverse complement strand
TTGTGCACCATGGCATGTCTCGCAATTTGCCGCGAACACTTGCTTTCCCGCATTAACGTCACCGGTGAGACCTACCGCCGGTCCTGGACCGCCTGGATTGGAGGGTCTCGCGATTTCCGGCGTGGCCGCCGGTTGCGTGCCTGCGGCACCCGTGGCAGCGGTGGTCGGCTTGGCAGTCGCCGAGGCACTGACGGGATTCAGGCTGATTATGTAGGCAATCACGTCCGCAATTTGCTGCCCGGTCAAGAGGCCCTTGTCACCCCAGGGTAGCATCGAACGCGTTGGATTCGGTCCCGCTGGAACCGAGCCGTGCTCAATGAAGAGGTCCACGTTCGTGGCGTACGTCTTGCGATCCGGATCCTGCAGGGTCGGATCGATGGGATTTAGGGGAGGAATGGTCCCATCGCTCGAACCGGGATTCGGGACGCCGCCGACGCCCTGCGCGCCATGGCACGTCTCGCAATTTGCCACAAACACTTGCTTTCCCGCATTGACGTCTCCGGTAAGACCTACCGCCGGCCCTGGACCACCGGGATTGGAAGGCCGCGCCACGGTCTCAGCGGGTTGCGTCTGCGCCGGTCCGCTTGCGACTGCCACCTGCGCCGGCCCAAGCGCTCGATTGAGAGGCGGCAGCGTGGCCGGAATGAGCGACGGAATTGACGTCCGCTCGATGGTCGGTGCCGCGCCCGCGCAATTCAGCGAGGAGCCGCATCCCGTGAAGGTCAGAAAGGAGATCCAGAACACGAGCATCACCACGAAGCCAACGATAACGCCGTACGTGATCTTGCGAAAATCATCCACGACGGGCCTCCCTACTTCTTTGGCAGCGTCCGCACATAGTTCACTACGTCCCACCGCTCCCGTACGGTCAGATTCTCATTCAAGGCCGGCATCGCACCCGGCTTTCCATCGGTGATTACCATGAAGATCGCGCCATCATTTAGCGACAGGACGATCGGGCCGGTCAGGTCTGCAGGCTTTTTGTTTTGCAGAAATGCCGCCACCGGACCATTCCCCTTTCCATCCGCGCCATGGCACACCGCGCAGTTGATGTTGAACAGCTCGGCGCCGCGTGCGATCGAGGCCTCGTCTGCAGGGACCGGATTTCCTGGCGCGCCCATGTTGGCGACATCAGCCGGGCCCTCGATCGGGATCGATTGCGCCGGAACCGGCAGCGGCTGCTCCATCGGCTGGTGCGCCGGCGAAACCCCCATGAACGACACCCAACTGATCTTGATGACATCGTACGAGAAGATCAGCGACACACCCAGCAGCGCGACCGCAGCCATGAATATGATCGCGAAGCGCTTCAGAATAATGCTCAAGCTCGTGCTCATAGCTGTCGCGCCTCCGCAGGCTTCACAGACTCGGCGCCCAATTTCGTCAGCGCGTCGACAACGGGTCGCTCTTGATTGCTGTCGCACTTGAATAGCACGGCGATCTTGCCGTCGCTGATCTCCGGCACGTAATCCTTGGGCGTATACGAAGGAAAGCCGCTGTCAACAAACAGACCCAGGAAGGCGAATACCATCAGACCCAGCATTGTCATTTCGAATGTTACGATCCAGCCCATGGGGACAGGGTACAACGGCTGCCCACCGACATACAGCGGATAGAGGTAGATCGTTCCGTAGATCAGCGCCACCCCAGAGAGCATCCCCAGGCCGGCGCCCACCAACGCAATCCGTGAGACATTCGTGATTGCGTTGGGTCGTCCCAACACTCGCCCCGGCATGGGGATGCCCGAGATCACATTCATCTGATCGTCGGTCACACCCATTGAGCGTAGTTTCTGAATGCCGTTGGCGGCCGGGTCAATGTCTTCGAACAGGGCCAGGAGCGTAATAGATTCAGGCATGGTCATCTCCTTGGAGAATTATCGGCATCAGCCGATCTCGCTCACCGCCGGAATCTCTGCCTTGCCGACCTTACGCAGCATATGGGCCTCCTGTCCTTCCTGCACCTCCCAAACGGGGATCAGCGGGATCAGACGCGAGGCCATCATATACAACAGCAGGAACAGCGATACAGTTCCGATCGTCAGGAATATTTCAACCCGGGGAATGTAGATGCGCCAGGTGAAGGGCATGCGGTTGATGGTCAGGGTCTCAGGGATGATGACGTACCGTTCGATCCACATCCCGATGTTGATGACCACGCCAGTCAATGCCAACAGCCAGGGCGTGCTGCGCCACTTCCTGTTCCACAGGATCAGCCATGGAACCACGATGTTGCATATCAGCAGCACATACCATAGCCACCAGATCGGCCCTTTTTCAATGAACAGTCGCAGGATCTGCTCCCACTTGTCGCCGCCGTACCACGGCACCAGATAATCATTGAAGTAGAAGTACGCCCAGGCCATGGAGACCATCAGCATCAATTTGCCGAGCAAATTGAAGTGCTCGGGCCGGATGAAATACTTCATGTTCTTCATGGTCGAGCGCACCAGGAACAACACAATGGCTACCGCCGCCATGCCCGAATGCAGGGCTCCGATCACAAAGTACGGCCCAAAGACGGACGAAGACCAGCCGGGCCGCATCGCCATGGCAAAGTCCCACGACACGATGGTGTGCACGGAGAACATCACCGGAATGATCGCAAAGGCGAAGATGTTCATCGCAGTGTGCAGGTTCTTCCATTCGCCCTCTGTTCCCCGAAATCCCAGGCTTAGGATCCGGTAGGCGACCTTCTGCCAGCCGGTCTTATGATCACGCACCATTGCCAGGTCGGGTATGAGCGGCAGGAATAGGTACATTGTGCTGCACAGCAGATATGTATTGATGGCCAGAAAGTCCCACATCAGGGGCGAGTGGAAATCTGGCCACAGACCGCGCTCGTTGGGATACGGGATCAGCCAGTAAGCCAGCCACACCCGGCCCAGGTGCATGAACACGCTGGATACGGCTTGGACCAGACCGAAAGTAGTCATTAGCTCCGCGGCCCGCGTGAATGGCCGCCGGCCCTCGATTTTCATCACGCGCAGGATAGCGGAGATGAACGTTCCGGCGTGGCTGATGCCGATCCAGAACACCGTGTTTACCAGGAAGACTGCCCAATAGGCCGGCCGGTTCACGCCAGCGACGCCCAGCCCGTTTGCGATTAGGTAATACCACGCATAGAAGAAGCATGTCAGCACCAGAAATCCCAGCACCAGCGTGACCAACCAATATCTCCACCCTGTGCTCCGCATCGACTCGAGCACCATCCCGTTCATCTCGCCCCGCGGCTTGGGGTCGAGCATCAAGTGCTCCCGGGGATCTTCCTGCTCGGCCGCCTGAGGCCGTATGTTGGGTAGTGCCCTAGCCGTTGCCGACATTCGACTCTCCCTGTAGGTACGTTACGCGCGGAAGTATGCCCAGCTCTTCAAGTTGATGGTACCCCCGCGACGCCAGAGATTTCTGGCTGACCATGCTGTTCGGGTCGTCGATCCGCCCAAAGACGATCGCATCGGCCGGGCAGGCTTGCGCGCACGCCGGCACGACGTCGCCGTCCGCGATTTCCCGGCCCTCAGAGCTGGCTGCGTCCTCGGCGTGCCGGATTCGCTGGATGCAGAAGGTGCACTTCTCCATCACACCTCGCCGGCGCACTGTGACATCCGGATTCAGCTGGTTCTGCAGCGTCGTCAGCTCGGGTCGGACGCGCGCATCTGTATAATCGCGCCAATTGAACGATCGCACCTGATACGGACAGTTGTTCCCGCAATATCTTGTGCCCACACACCGGTTGTACACTTGCACGTTGATGTCCTCCGACGCGCTGTGCACGGAAGCAAACACTGGGCACACGGGCTCGCAGGGTGCCTTGTGGCATTGTTGGCACATCATCGGCTGGAAGGGCGTCATCTTGACGGCGGGGAATGTGCCCTGCCAGAAGCGCTCGATGCGGATCCAATGCATGCCGCGGCCATAACCCGCATCATCTTCGCCGACAAACGGGACGTTGTTCTCCATCGCGCATGCCGCCACGCAAGCTTGGCAGCCGGTGCAAACATCCTGGTCGATGACCATCCCCCAACGGCCCTTGAGGTCCTCTTGTGTGGTATTTGAGAACACAGGCAACTGCAGATCAGTCGACATGCCGTCTCTCTCCTCTTCCCTATTTCGCGTCAAACCCGTAAACGCCCAACGCGCTCTCAAACCGGGACAATGGCCGGTTCTGGCCCGTCTTCTCCAAGCGCACCTTCATGCTTCCAAAAGCCAGGTCACCTGCCTCGTT
>JBGPAT010000281.1:0-4228 GCA_041480885.1 Anaerolineae bacterium | reverse complement strand
GCATACGATACCTCCTCGAAAACCAATCGTGCTTGCCAATGAGTGAGCGCCGCGGCGTGGTGCAGCCGGGGATCGTACCGGTGGGGAGGCTAGGCATCGTCCCGCTCCAGCGCGTACCGCACCGCTTCATCCAGGGTCATCGTTCGGCCTTCTGCGCGGGCAGCTGAAAAGGCCTGCTCGCCCAACTGCGCACGGGCAGTCTCGTCCCAACGGGCATAGTCGGCGAGGATATACGGCCATGATGAAAGATCTTCCCCCACGGAATTGCGCCAAGCCTCTGCCGCCCCGAGCAAGCGTGCCGCTCGCCGGGACTCACCCTGCCCTCCAGCCACCCCTCCCAGGCAGGCAAGACCCCACGCAATAAGATGATCATCCCCGATTTCCCGAGCCAGTGTTATGCCCTCTAGGAAGAGCCCGGAAGCTCGCTCATTCTTGCCCTGGCTTTGCAGGACAGAGCCCAAGTTGAAAACCACCATTGGAAAATCTCTGCTTCCGGTCTCTCGTAATAGTCGCAGGCTCTCTTCGTAAAGCGCCAACGCCTGTTGCTCATCATGCTGACCGTGGGCTACAGTGCCCAGCTGATTCAGCACGTCGGCAAGCTCCGCCTTGGCTCCCAGCTTTCGCCTGATTGCGAGACTTTCTTCGAGGACAGTGCGTGCGGCTGAATAATCAGATCGCTCGATGGCGGCGCCCAAGCCATGCAGCGACACGCCCAGAATCCAGTCGTCTCCGCAGGCACGTGCGGAGGCGACGGCCTCCTCAAACGTTGAGCGCCCAGAACTTGCGTTGCCTTGATACAGGAAGCGCCAGCCCAAACTAACCAGCGCATACGCCGTCCACCATTTGTCGCCCGACTTCCGCCAGAATTCCAGGCACTTTTGGAGCCAACCGTCCAGCGGATCGGCCGCGTTCACATTGCACGCGAACCACCCGGCCAACATCAAGGCCTTCGCCCTTGCAGGCGTGAGCGGCAGGCCCGAGATCCGGTTATAGGTGTCCGTTAGCCATTTCCGGCCCTCTGTATGGTAGCCGCGCGGTTCCCAGAACCAAAACGTGGCGCTGGCCAGGCGCAAGCCCCATTCGGCATCGCCGCCGCTCAAGGACCACTCCAAGGCGGCCCGGATGTTCTCGTGTTCCATCTCGATCCGATCCCACCACACGATTTGCTCGGCACCTCTCAAGCGGGGCTCCACCTCTTCTGTCCAGTCCATGAAGTACTTGAGATGGCGTTCGCGCAGCCGCTCGCGCTCTCCGTGCTCGATCAGCTTTTTAGAACCGTATTGTCGCACGCTCTCCAGGAGACGATAGCGAAACCCTCCCGCCCGATCGTCCGCCGAAACTAGCGACTTGCCCACTAACTTCGAGAGAAGGTCAACAATGTCAACTGACTCAATCCCATCGCCGGCGCAGATGGCTTCGACGGCGGACAAGGTCCAGCCTCCCGCAAATACCGACAACCGCCGCAGCAGCACCCGCTCGCCCTCCGAAAGCAAATCGTAGCTCCAGTCGATCGTGGCGCGCAGAGTTTGCTGGTGCGGCAGTGCGGTTCGGCTTCCGCCCGTCAGCAATCGAAAACGGTCGTCGAGCCGTGTTTCCAGGTCCTCAACCTGCAACACACTCACGCGCGCCGCGGCCAGTTCGAGCGCCAGTGGAATGCCGTCCAGCCGCTGACAGACTCGCGCCACGGCAGGCGCGTTCGGCGCGGTAACGGCAAACGCGGGTTGCACCAGCAGCGCACGATCAATCAACAGACGCACGGCCTCGAACTGCGACAGCGTTTCGAAGGACGGCAGTCGTTTGGGGTCGGGAAAGGAAAGCGATGGCACGCGATACACAGCCTCGCCCGCGATGCCCATGGCTTCGCGGCTGGAGGCGAGGATCTTGAGGTGCGGGCAGGCGTGCAGGAACGCGTCGGAAAACTGCGCGCAGGCGGCGACGAGATGCTCACAGCTGTCGAGAATGAGCACAAGCCTTTTCTCGCGGAGGTAGTCTTTGAGCGCGGCTTCAAGTGACCGTCCCCCCTCTTCCTTGAGTGCGAATATCGAAGCGACACCCTGCACGACCAGCGCAGGATCGGTAAGCGAGGCCAGCTCCACAAGCCACACGCCGTCCGGAAACTGGTCGAGCAGATCGGCGGCCACTTGCAGTGAAAGACGCGTCTTGCCGGTGCCGCCGGAACCTGTCAGCGTGACCAGAGGGTGTTCGTGGAGGGCTCGTTTGATCTCCGCCATCTCCTTCTCGCGCCCGATGAAACTCGTCAACTGCACGGGGAGGTTGTGAAGATACATGTCCAGCGTCTTGAGCGGCGGAAATTCAACGGGAAGATTTGCTGCGACGATTTGATATATGTGCTCTGGTCGGACCAAATCTTTCAAACGCCGTTCCCCCAGGTCGATCAGGCCAGTCCCATCCGGCAGTTCATCCCGCACCAAGTCCTGGGTCGCCAGCGACACCAGCACTTGCCCGGCGTGACCGGCCGACATCAGCCGGGATACGCGGCTCAGCGCGAGATAGCCGATGTATTGGCCGTTGTCCTGCAGGTCAGCCTTGCCGGTGTGGATCCCCATGCGGACGCGGATGGGCGTCTCACCCCAGTCTTCAGCCTGCAGGTCTATCTGCGATTGGACAGCCGCGCTGATCGCATCTCCGCCGTTGTGGAACGCCGCGCAGAACCCATCACCGACGATCTGAAACACGTAGCCATTGTGCACCTCGATGGCTGAGCGCAAGATGGCGTGATGACGTTCCCGCAAGGCCTCCCAAGTGTCGCGATGTTCCTGGGCGAGCTTCGTGCTGCCCTCGATGTCGGTGAACAGGAAGGTGACCGTGCCGGTGGGGAGGCTGGAGGTCATGCTGCAGGCTCGCGGGAAGGGTAGTGAATTGAGTATATTCTATATCTAGTGCAGCAAGAGTCCTCAGCATTCTTGACGAGGGCGGGCATGGGCTACGTTCCTTTGATATAATCCATTCGTGACGGATTTCGCAACCAGATTTGGCTTGTTTGAGCGAGCGCGCCCAAAAGGAGAATGACATGCCGACCACAATCGATAACCTGAATGAAGCTTATGCCGGGGAGGGCATGGCCAACCAAAGGTACCGCGCCTTTGCCAAGAAAGCCGAGCGGGACGGCCTTCCCAACATCGCGCGCCTCTTCCGCACCGGGGCCGAGGCGGAACGCATCCATGCCGAGGGGCACTTCAATGCCATGGACGGAGTTCAATCCACGCTCGAGAATCTGCAAACCTCGATCAAGAATGAGACCTACGAATTCACGCAGATGTATCCGCCCATGCTCGCCCAAGCCGAAGCGGAGGGACATAAAGCCGAGCGGATGTTTGGCTACACGGTGCAGGTCGAAGAGATCCACGCCAAGCGATACGCCCTCGCTCTGGAGGCGGCCAAGCAGGGCAAGGACTTGGACGATATCCAGTTCTATCTCTGCCCGGTATGCGGGAACATCGAATTCGGCAAGCCGACCAGCCCCTGCCCGGTGTGCGGAACGAAGCCCGACAAATTCTTCCTGGTCTAGGCAGTGGGATCTCCGGATACAAGAGACCGACCTCACCGGCCGGTCTCTTTTTCTTGGAGAACGACGCTCAACAGGAATGGGAGGTCCGCCTGCAGCCTCGAGCGCTGGACGAGTGGCCAATGGAAAACAGCGAAACAAAATTGCCCATCACTTATTCCGTGATGGGCAATTCCCTGTTTATCAGCCTCTCTCAAGGGCGCACCTGTAGTCTACGAACTACCAACCACCAACTGTCACCTGCCTACTCGTTGCCGGTCCTTCTGGAACCTCGCCTCTTTGTCTTAGGGCGTCAGCACCACCGTCGCCGAGAGGCGCTGTTTCGCAACCCAATCCTTAAGTGCCAGCTCCTGCAGCGCCAAGTATGCATCCGGAGCCAGGATGTGCTGCGGATCCCGCTCGAGCACCTTGATAATGTGATAACCAATTTCGGTCGGGATGACGTCGCTCACCTGACCGACCTGCAGGCTGAACGCCGCTTCTTCGATCTTCGGCTCGAGCACGTATCCCTTGGGGAACCAGCCCAGCTCACCGCGGGTCTTCGCATCGTAGAACGTCGCCAGAGTGCTGAAATCCGCGCCGCCCTGCAACTGGTTGTGTACGCCAGCGGCGTCGCCTTCATTATATAGAAGTATCTGCTGCACATGCACCTGGTCGGCCGTCGTTGGCACGGCTTTCACGATCTTGTCGCGCATCGCCGCG
>JBGPAT010000280.1:0-4234 GCA_041480885.1 Anaerolineae bacterium | reverse complement strand
TAGCCAATGATCGTCTCCGAGGTAGGGCGTACGACCAGCGGCTCTTCCAGTTTCTGTCCTCCGCCGTGTGTCACGACGGCGAGCTCAGGGGAGAATCCTTCGACGTGCTCCTTTTCCTTTTCAAAGAACGACATCGGAATCAGGATTGGGAAGGCAGCGTTCACATGGCCCGTCTCCTTGAAACGCGCGTCGAGCGCAGCGGTCATGTTCTCCCAGAGTGTCCAACCGTATGGCCTCACGACCATGCAGCCGCGGACGGGAGCGTAATCCGCCAGCTCGGCCCGAAGAACAAGCTGGTTGTACCATTCGGAGAAGTTGGCCGCACGGGTAGGCAATTTGTCTTCAGGCATGTCGACTCCAAGGGGCGCAAAGTTGCAAGCTGGGTAGAGGCTAGGACCGCGATAAAAGTGCCGCAGGAAACGGGCAGCGTCTCACTCAAGTCATGGTTTTCAGAATGCCCATTGCCGATGCGGCATCGGGCGCGAATTGTATGAGGTCGCGGTGGCTCGCCGGCACATACTGTTCAAGTGCAAGGAAGATCTGGTCGAGGACAGAGTGCCATGCAGGGCCGATCAGCACCAGCGGCCGACGGGAAAGTGCGTCCACGATCATAAGGTTCCACATCAGTGAAAACTCGGTCAGTGTTCCCGGCCCGCCGGGCAGAGCCAGAGCTGCGTCGCAACTCTGGATCAGAGCCTGGAGCCGTTCGAGCATGGTATCTTGCTTCCATTCTTCGGTTACCCAGCGATTGACGGCGATCGGGCGCCAGCGCTCGATTTCTGCGCACGTCACGCCGATCACGTGACCTCCGGCCTCGGCCGCGCCGCGCGAGACCGCCTCCATGGTGCCAATATATCCGCCGGTCATCGTCGTGTGTCCTGCTTGGGCAAGCAGACGGCCCAGCGTCTGCGCCTCGGCGTAGGCCGCGCTTCCCTCCTGGGGCTGTGAGCCGCCGAAGACTGAGATCCTCATGGCATCGCACCTCGAACAGCAGAAAAACAAAAGCGGCTCACCAAGTCTGGGAGCCGCCTCGGCTACACGGAATCACGCCTATCCAGACCAGGTACTTTTCATGGGGATGCGGACGGCAGCGGTTTCGGGAGCATGGCCGACATTATACACGATTTCGTGGGTTACAATCATCGCGTGGGACATGATTTCTCGGACCTGCTGAAGCATGCCCTCTCCTCCTTTGAGTTGGAATTGCTCGAACGCGTTGCCCATGAAGCGGCAGGTGGAGGGCTGCCCGTCTACATGGTGGGCGGATTCCCTCGCGACCTAGTGCTGGGTCGGCAAGCAGCCGACTTCGACCTGGTTGTAGAAGGTGATGCGATTGCGTTAGCACGCGTCCTTGCCCGAAAATACGGCGGCAAGATCACGGCGCACTCCCGCTTTGGCACGGCGAAATGGGACTTGCGAGACGCAAGAGCAGGGATCCATTTGCCCAGTGCTGGGGAATCCGCCGCACCAATCTCACGCGCTTCTCTTGATCTGGTCACAGCGCGGCGTGAGACTTATGGTGACCCCGCAGAACTCCCGACCGTTGCCACGGGAACCATTCAGGATGATTTGAGGCGTCGGGACTTCACCATCAACACCCTTGCGATCCGGCTGGATGGGGGGCACTTCGGCGAGGTTCGTGATGATTTTGGCGCCCTCCAGGATCTGAAACAGGGCACGATCCGGGTGCTGCACGATCAGTCATTTCTGGATGATCCGACCCGCATGTATCGGGCTGTGCGTTATGAGCAGCGGTACGGATTTGGAATTGGCCGTGAGACGCTTGAGCTAATTCCTCCAGCCAGCGAGCTTGTTGGGCAACTCTCCGCTCAGCGCATACGGCGTCAACTCGATATCACGCTTGATGAAGATCGAGCTGGAGCCATGCTCGGCAGGCTGGGCGAACTCGGCTTGTTGAGGGCCGTCCACAATCTATTGCCTCGAGACCCTGAAGCGTTCAATCGGCTGCAATCCGGATACCTGCCGCCTACCTTCACGCCGCCACATATGGCACGGCGGACGCTTGGCTGGCTGCTATGGCTCATGGTCTTGACTGACTCGCAGATTGGCGACGTGGAGAGTCGCCTGCACTTTACGCGGCAGCTAGCTGCGTCTGTGACATCGGCATCCAGGCTGATGCACCACCTTGCCAATTTGTCGCGAGGAAAGTCAAGTCGGTCTGCGCGCTATCTTGCGCAGTTCCCCGAGGCGGTGGTCTATGCGGTCTACCGGGCTGCCCCGGCCGGCGCCTGCAGGGACGTGCTGGAGAAATATCTCACCCAGTGGCGGCACGTGCGTCTGACAACTTCCGGTCATGACCTGAAGAGGCTCGGCCTCGCGCCGGGGCCCAACTACGAGTCCATACTGCGAGATCTGAAGGAGGCGCGGATTGATGGACAGGTGACCACTCCGGCCGAAGAGCGGCAACGGCTTGAAGCGGCGGTTCGGAAGATGCACGGTTCGGCCGGGGCGCGGGATGAGTCACGGAAGAGGCGACGAAGTGGGCATTAGATGACGGTCACCCGCCTGCCGTTTGGCCGGACGAAAAAGGACACTATTTCGAGAAGCCCATCCGCCGGCGGTTTGGCGAGTAACGCCCCGCGCAACTGTTAAGAATAGTGCCTTCGCAGCTCCGAAGCGTAATGTGAGCCTACGGACCGTTTATTCGCCTCGAGCCAATCCGAGAGGCGGGTATGTCCGCGGGGCGGATCTGTCGTCACTAGTAGATTGCCCATCAGGCCTGCAACCTCGTCACGCGTCATCAATACGTCATCCAGGAACCTGCCGAGGATTTGGGCGGCGAGCAAGGCGAGCCTCGGCGGAACATGGATCAGCGGCCGCCGCGCACCGATCTTGTCCCCGATCAACCGAACCAGCTGAAGGAATGAGAAACTGTCCGGCCCGACGGCGTCCCAGACGGAGTTGTCTTTTTGATGCACGCCCGTGACGGCCAGGCCCGCAAGATCATCGACGTAAATGGGCTGGAGCCTGTACCCGCCGTCGCCAGGAATGGCAAAGACCGGAAAGTGGCGCAGCAGGAACGCGATGTTGTTGATGAGGATGTCTTCTGCTCCAAACAGAATCGTAGGTCGCAGGATCGCGTACGACAAGCCCGAATCCGCCGTCATTTTTTCAATTGCCGCCTTGCCCCGGAAGTATGGGAGGGGTGATGTGGGCGAAGGATTCGTAATGCTTATGTAGATGATGCGTTTCACGCCTGCGCTTCGTGCGGCGTCAACCAGCACTCGGGCGTTCACGACGGCGCGGGACTGGGTATTGTCCCGCCAATCAAAGCGAACCCAGTAGGTGTTGACGAAAACATCGACGCCCCGAAGCGCAGAGGCCAGGTCGTCTGGTCTGGCGAAGTCCAGAGGGAAAGCTCGCACGGCGCCGGCGAACGGATCGGGTCGATCCGGGTGCAAGGTGAGGCTGATCACCTCCTCACCTTGCTGCAGCAGCCTGCGGGTGATGTACTTACCGGAATACGAAGATGCACCAGTCACCGCAATCTTCATGCCGAAGCCCCCCACCAGCATCCCTGTAGCGATCGTGCGTCTTCCGGCCGTGTGCCACGCGCCCCATATCGACTATCCGCGCACGAACCAACCTGTGGCGCAGGCCTGTGGACCCGTCGGGCCGCATAGGCGGGCCGCCCTATGGACCGACCGGTGGGGTCGGTGGGAGAGTGCGCTCCATAGACCCCATAGGGAGGAGTCGACCCTAATATCGGTGGCAAGCCCCTCATGGACTAGGGCGAGACATAGAACAGACGGAAGAGTTCAGCTCCGCTGATCCCTGCCGCCACCCCGTGGTACTTGCCAACATCCACGCTGAGATGCAATTCCTGTGAGTCAGTTGTATAGAAAGAAAAATCGACGCGCCCTGCGCGACCTCCAGCCAGGTCAGCCGCTGGCCACGAGTCGACGATGCTCATGGCTTTTGCGATTCCGTTTCCGAGAGTCTGTTGGTCCTTGAAATCGGCGACCTTCATCCGAACCCGGAAATCGGTCTCCATCGCGCTGAAGTCGCGATGCCCATCCGCAAAAACGCAATCTTCGCCGTATGCATAGGCACTGCCGCTCAGCGTGGCGTCGGCGGCCTGGAGCGTCGCCTGAAGCTTCTGAGACAGTTTAGGCAGATCGCGCGATGCCCACACATAGAAGCAGGTGCCGGCAGCAGTGGATGTAACAGTCGCGGTGGCAGGCAGTGTTGCCGGGCCAAACGCTGGAGTGAT
>JBGPAT010000279.1:0-4235 GCA_041480885.1 Anaerolineae bacterium | reverse complement strand
ATCAGCAATGAGATTTTTCGGAATCATTTGTTTGTGAAAGCGAGTGTCATATGCTGTCAGTATAATCCCTTTTCAAACCAGAAAGTACGCAAGAACCGGATGAATCCAAAAAAATAATCACCCAAGCGATTGTATTACAGCATGTTGTATCGTTTTGATATCCATCGACAGACAGCAGGCTGCGCAATCAATCTAATTCAAAATCCCGCCCCTGCGCAATGGGCGTTTCCAGAGGAGGCAACTTTGACATCCAATACATCGTCGTCCGCTACGAGCACAAGCACGCAGGTCAATTACACCGTCGCTCCGGAACGTATGCCTGTCATTCCGGACGACAAGATGACCACCGCACAAAAGAAGGCCGCCGCCGAGATTGCCGCCGGCCCGCGCAAGGAGGTCACGGGGCCGTTCGTGGCACTGCTGCGCAGCCCGGAATTTATGAGCCGCGTGCAAAAAGTCGGCGAATACGTTCGCTTCACCTGTCCGCTTGACAAACGGATCAACGAATTCGTGGCGATTATCGTCGCCCGACACTGGAATCAGCAGTTCGAGTGGTGGGCCCATTACAGCCAGGTGCTGGCGGCGGGCCTCAATCCCGCCATCGCCGATGCGATCGGCGAGGGCCGGCGTCCGTCCGGAATGGCCGAGGACGAAGAGATCGTCTATGACTTGCTGACGGAAGTTCTCAACAACAAGGGCGCGAGCGACGCGACCTACGCGCGGACCGTCGCGAAGTTCGGCGAGCAAGGCGTCATCGACCTGCTTGGTATTGCCGGCTACTACACGCTTCTGGCGATGGTCCTGAACGTTGCGCGGACCGCAGTTCCGGAAGGTACACCGCTCCCGCTCTCGCCCCTTCCCATCAGGGCGTATCCGCTGTAACCTGCCGGGTCATGCGCAACGCGGCGAGAGACCTTCCGGTCAGCCTTCTGGACGCGCTCCGGAGAGCTTGACGGCCTCTCTCATTTTCTCCATCTGCCCGTAGACAAATACGGTCCTTGCCCCTTTGAGGAGAAGTCATGTTTTTCACCAAAGCAGGTTTTCAGATCGCCCGTTTCGAGGAGATTCCATGGACGCATCGAGTAAGGTTCGATAACAGGCCGAGTCGGGCGCGCATCTACTCCGATGGCAGCGATTATGGGCTGCGCATGACGCTGGTCGATTTTCCAGTCAGTTCGATCGAGCCGCGGCACGTGCATCCCGGTACGCATGCAACCACCGTGTTGAAAGGCCGCGCCATCGTGGACGGGCTGACTCTGGATCCTCTCGACGTCGTGTTGGGGCCAAGTAATGAACCACACGGCCCGCTGGAATATCCGGACGGCTGCAGTCTGTTCAGTTGTTTTCAGGGCAGCAATGACCACAGCGAAGTCCAGCAGTTGTCGAGCGAGAAGCACTATCGACTGATCCAGGCCGGCAACATTTCGTGGGTGGCACTGGCTGCGGATGGAATCGAGGAGAAGACGCTGGTCGATCATGGCGCCGGACGGCTGCTGGTACAGGCACGGCGCTGCGCGCCCGATGCGGCAATAGCGGCGGGCGCCTGTCAGAACATGCAGGTATTGCTGCTGGTCGAGGGCAGCGCCATGATCGAAAATGAAACGCTGGGCGTGTGGGACCTGATTCGCATGCCATCGGGCATTGAGCATGGCGCTGTCTGTTTTCCCGATGGCGCGACCTTGCTTGCGGTGACCCTGCAAGGGAAGATTGATAAGTGTTTGGACAAGAAATACCAACAATGAGGAGGCATCAGTGAGCGTGGACGCAAAACGCATCGAGCGGCTGAGACAGAAGTACGGCGCCAAAACAATCGATAACGGCATGCGGCTTCGGCCACGTGACTTCCTCGAGGAGGTCGAGTGGCGTGACAGAATCGACCAGCACTACACCCGCGCCTGGCTGGACTTCACTTACGGCGGGCTGTTCACCCGTAAGGTTCTGGACGAGCGGACCCGTCTGCTTGTTTCTATCGCCCAGTTCCTCTGCCTCGACGAGTTGGAGGAGCTCGAGCGTCAGATCCCGAGCGCCCTCGCGGCCGGGGCTACACCCCGGGAAGTCCTGGAGGTGATCCTTCAGGCCACAGTCTACATCGGCTACCTCAAGGCCGGCCGAGGCGCGCGCCTCTGTGCGAAGGTTCTTGAGGAGTTGGGCCGCCTCGACGAGATCACCGGCGCCCAGCTCCCTCTGGACGGGCGCACCTCAGAGCGTTCGCTCGACAAGGAGCGTCCGAGCTGGCCCGCCGCGAAGTCGGCTGAGGAGGCGGCACTGCGCGAGCAACTCATCGAGAAATACGGCTGGCCCAGCATCAGCACCCGCATCCGCGTCCAGTCCCATCAGGGATACGAGGAGCCCATCAAACGCTTCGACCGCATCGATCCGCACTACCTTAAACTCTGGCTCGAGTTTATCTATACCGACATGTACCCCCGTGGCATCATTGACGATCGCACCCGACTGCTCGTGATGGTTGGCAACTGCATCGCCCTTCACGAATCGGTACAGCTCGAGAACCATATGCGCGGCGCCCTCTTGTTCGGCGCCGCCCCGCGCGAGATTCTGGAAGTGGTCTTACACTCGACAGCCTACGTCGGCATGCCCAAAACCATCTTCACGGTTCGCATCCTGGAGCGCGTTCTGAAGGAAGAAAACCGCCTCGCAGAACTCCCCTGTTCACCAGGTTCTTTGGCATCTCTCCACGGATGACCCTGACCACATCTTCAGCGACCACCCTGTTGGCCCTTAAACGAGCCTCGCGGGTTCCCCCGCCCAGGTGAGGCGCAGCGACCACATTCTTGAACCTGAACAGCTCGCTCTTCGGGTCCGGAGGCTCATGCACATAGACATCCGTACCATAACCTCCAATTTTCCCTTCTCTGAGTGCCTGGACAAGGGCCTCTTCATTCACCACTTTGCCTCTGGCCTGGTTGATCAGGAGGGCCGTTCTCTTCATCGATTCGAACTGGGGTCTATCAATCAGGTTCGTTGTCTCATTCGTCAGGGGGAGGTGCAGGCTGATGCTGTCGGACTCCCTGAGCAAGGTCTCAAAGGGCACATACTCCACCCCTATGGATCTTTCGAGATTCAGGTCTCTGTTCCTCTTGAAGTAAAGCACCCGCATGCCAAACGCCTTGCACCTTACCGCCACCCTGCTTCCGATCCTCCCCAAACCGACGATCCCATGCGTCTTACCATTGAGCTCGATATTGGTATTAATCAGATCGAGCCTTTCAGCCCACTGGCCCTCTTTGACCGCCCTGTCGCATCTGATGATGTTCTTAGCCAGCGACAGCAACAGCGTCATGGTAAACTCGGCGACGGAATCCGAACTCACATCCGGGACGTTTGTGACGATGATGCCGTGCTCCGTAGCTGCCTGTATGTCTACGATGTCTACCCCCACACCTTGTCTGGCGATGTGCCTCAATCGGCTGGCCGACTCGATGAGACCCCTGGTTACACGGGGCTTGATGCCTACCAGCAGCGCATCCGCGTCTCGAATTTCCTCCAGCAGCGCCGCATCCGAGTCGTCACCAAGAACGGTGACCTGAGCTACTTCCCTGAGCATGGCAAGAGCTTCCTCACCAAGCCCGAACCGATGCGCTACAACGATTTTCATCATCCCCCCAGCCCCGGTACGCTTAATTGAGGGTGATACCGGCGTCATTGATGACCTTTGCCCATTTCACAATCTCCCGCTGCACGTGATCGACGAGCACCTGCGGCGTTCCCCCGCTGATATCCGCGCCCATTGTTTCGAGCAGCTTGCGCACATCCGGAAGCTGCAGAATGCGGTTAATCTCGGCATTCAGCCGGTTGACGATCGCCACCGGTGTGCCTGCGGGGGCAAAGAGGCCATGCCAGGTGGTCGCTTCGAAACCCGGCACGCCGGCCTCCGCGATCGTGGGCAGATCCGGAAACGCAGGCGAGCGTTTGGCGGTTGTGACCGCCAGGGGACGCACCTTCCCCGATTGGATATGCGACTGCACCGAGAGTGCCGTGGCAAACATGACCTGGATTTGGCCGCTGATCAGATCGATCAGCGCCGGCGCGGCGCTCTTGTAACCGATGTATGCGATTTTGGTTCCGGTCATGCCTTTGAAGAGTTCCGCCGCGAGATGAGCCGCCTGGCCCTGGCCCGTAGCCCCGTAATTCAGCTCGCCCGGACGCGCTTTCGCCAGCGCGATGAACTGCTTGACTGAAGTGACCGGAAGCGACGGATGCACGACGAGGATGTT
>JBGPAT010000278.1:0-4257 GCA_041480885.1 Anaerolineae bacterium | reverse complement strand
TGTCCACCTGCACACACAGTACAGCCGCGACCTGCCTTGGTCCACCATCGACATGGATTTCATGAATCTGAACCAGTCGGCTCATGGTGACCGGGAGTTTGGCTTTGTCGGAAGTCGCATGCATCTTAAGCGGAAAGTGATTGTCGGGTTCTGGCAGGACGAGGAGGTCCTTGCCGGGCTGGCGGCATGGATGCGGGCTGCGTGCGCATGGCATGACATGCAAGGAGCGAAGATCGCGCGTTTTGGCGACAACATGCGCGAGGTGGCTGTGACGGAGGGAGATAAAGTTGATGCGCAGATCCAATTTGGATTCTCGGTCTACGGATTTGGCGTCGGGGACCTGGTGGAGGTGACAAATCACGTTTCCGATGCGGACGTGGATCGACTCGTGAACGAGTACGACGAACGCTACGCCGTCGCGAAAACCCTTCGTCGTGGAGGCGAGCAGCGTCCGGCTCTGCGCGAGGCCGCGAGAATCGAACTCGGGATGCGGGCATTCCTGGAAGGCGGCGCCTTCAAGGCGTTCACCACCACTTTCGAGGATCTGCATGGGCTGGGTCAACTACCGGGCCTTGCTGTCCAGCGCCTTATGGCCGACGGATACGGTTTTGGTGCAGAGGGGGATTGGAAGACCGCCGCGTTGGTCCGGGCCAACAAGGTCATGGGGAGCGGCATGGACGGCGGCACCTCGTTCATGGAAGACTACACCTACGATTTCAACTCAGAGCGCCCAAAGGTGCTGGGCGCTCACATGCTGGAAGTGTGTGCGTCGATCGGTGACGGAAGGCCGTCACTTGAAATCTATCCCCTCGGGATCGGCGGTAAGTCCGATCCCCCGAGACTCATATTCAATGTCCGTCCGGGACCTGCGATCAATGTCACGTTGCTGGACATGGGCAATCGGTTCCGAATGCTGGCGAACAAGGTGGACGTTGTCCAGCCCGACCATCCGCTTTCCAAATTGCCGGTCGCAAGGGTCGTCTGGATTCCCAGACCTGACCTTAAAACAGCGGCTGGAGCTTGGATCCGAGCTGGCGGTGCCCACCACACCGCATTCAGTCAGACCGTCAGGGCGGAGCAATTGGAAGATTTCGCAGAAATGGCAAATGTGGAATTCCTGCTGATTGATGAGAACACCAGGCTGGCTGAATTCACGAAGGAACTGCGCTGGAATGAGGCGTACCATTCCATGGTGACGGTCAATCGCTAAGGGGCGGGGGTATGGGGCTATTGATTGTTGAAGACGATGAACGGGAATCTCCTGGCTTGCAGACACAATCATCCCAATGAGTGAACTTGACCTGAAACTCGGCAGAGTTCGCGGCCTGCTCGACCAGCATTCACTGGATGCTCTCTTGCTGCAACGCGCCGACAATTTTGCGTGGGCAACCTGCGGCGCCGGTTCCTCTGTCAATACAGCAGATACAAACGGCGCTGCTTTGCTCCTAATCACGCCGTCACGCAGGTACGTCATTACGGACAATATCGAAGCGCCGCGCCTGAGGGCCGAAGAGCACCTTGAAGCTCAAGGGTGGGAATTCCGTGTGGCGCCGTGGTTTGAACGAAGCGCAGCGGTGGCCTCTCTCACGCACGGGCTCAAGATGGGGGCCGATCACGCGTATGGGGGGGCCACTGATCTCTCTGGGTTGTTTCCAAGTCTGCGCGCGGCTCTAACCGCAGATGAAGGCGACCGGTTCCGGGCGCTCGGAAAAATGTGCGCTTCGTCTATGGATGCCGCCATCCGCGCCATTCGTCCGGGCATGACGGAGAATGAGGTCGCCGGATTGCTTGCAGGCGAAGTGCTGAAGCGTGGCGTGCAGCCAATCGTCATCCTCATTGCCACGGACGAACGCGTATTCCGCTTCCGTCATCCATTGCCGACCGGCAACCGACTGCAGCGATATGCGATGCTCGTGCTTTGCGGTCGGAAGTGGGGGCTTGTGTGCTCCATCACCCGCCTCATCTATTTCGGAAGTATGCCTGACGACCTGCGCAAGAAAGCCGAGGCAGTGGCGCGCGTAGATGCGCATTTCATGGCGGCCACACGTCCCGGTCGCAAGCTGGGCGACGTCTTTCTTGAGGCTCTGGGGTCCTATCGGACGGCCGGGTTCCCGGACGAGTGGCGATTGCATCACCAGGGGGGACTTGCCGGATACGCCCCGCGCGAGATCATTGCCACGCCGCAGGCCGAGGGTGAAGTCGTGGTTGGTCAAGTCTATGCTTGGAACCCATCCATTGCCGGAACTAAGTCCGAAGACACAATGCTAGTGGGCGAGCAGGAGAATGAGGTCCTGACAACCATCCCTGCCTGGCCGGCCATTTCCGTCACGGTCAACGGCTGCGTGATCCAACGACCGGCGATTCTGGAGGTCACGTGAAGGCGGCCCGCCTGCACGGTGCAGCGGACATCCGCCTGCACGAGGAACCCAAGCCCGCGCCGGCCGCCGGCGAGACATTGCTGCAAGTGCGGGCCGTGGGCCTATGCGGCTCGGACTTGCATTGGCTCGCAGAGGGCGGCATCGGCGATGCCCAGCTCGCTCATCCCCTGGTCCTGGGACACGAATTCGCAGCTACGACAGATGCCGGCGAGCGAGTGGCTGTGGATCCAGCAATCTCATGCGGTCAATGTGAGATGTGTCAAACGGGGAATCCCAACCTATGCCCGTATGTCGTCCTTGCCGGACACGGTGCTCAGGACGGGGCATTGCGCGAGTTCTTGGCCTGGCCGACCAAATGCCTGCATCGCCTACCCGATTCGCTCAGCTATGCCGACGGAGCCATGCTCGAACCCCTCGGCGTGGCCCTCCATGCAGTGGATCTTGGCAGGATCAGAGCCGGCATGACTGTAGGTGTGTTTGGCTGCGGGCCGATCGGGCTCTTGATCGTCCAGCTCGCGCGCCTGGCAGGTGCGACCTCCATCATCGCCACCGACAAGCTCGCCCACCGTGTTGAAGCCGCCAGGAACCTCGGAGCGCACCATGCTTTGCTTGCTCAAGGCGAGGATGACGTCCGTGAAATTCGGTTGGCAAGCCACGCCCGCGGCGTTGATGTCGCCTTTGAGGCAGCAGGAGAGCAGGATGCCGTCGACGTGTCCTTCGCCGTCGCGATGCCCGCTGGCACCGTTGTCCTGGTTGGGATTCCGGCGGATGACCGCACCTCCTTCCAAGCCTCGGTGGCCCGCCGCAAGGGCCTCACGATGAAGATGGTGCGGAGGATGAAGCACACGTATCCGCGCGCCATTCGCCTCGTTGAGCGTGGCCTCATAGATGTCCGTTCGCTCGTCACACACCGTTTCAGGCTGGAAGAGGTGGTTGAGGCATTTGCCGCTGCCCAACGGCGCACCGGCCTGAAAATCATGGTCGAACCCGTACAGGAGAGATGATGAGCCCGCATAAATACGCAGTGGGGGTTGACTTCGGGACCGAGTCGGGACGGGCTTTGCTGGTGGACGTGGCGGACGGCCGGGAGGTTGCCACTGCGGTATACCTGTATTCCAACGGCGTCATTGATCAGCGCTTGCCGATCTCCGGCAGACAGATCCTCCTGCGGCCGGACTGGGCTCTCCAGGATCCGGAAGACTACATCCGCACATTCCAGCATGCAATACCCGCAGTGTTGAAGCAATCTGGAGTTGATCCGGCGGATGTAATCGGCGTGGGCATCGATTTCACGGCGTGCACCATGTTGCCGGTCAAGAAAGATGGCACACCACTTTGCATGCTGCAGGATTTCCGCGAAAAGCCGCACGCTTGGGTGAAACTCTGGAAGCACCACGCGGCCCAACCCGAAGCCGACAGCATCAACGCGACCGCTCGCCGAATGGGCCAGACGTGGCTCGATCGCTATGGCGGCAAGATCTCTTCAGAGTGGTTTTTCTCGAAGGTCCTTCAGATCCTCAACGAGGCGCCGGAGATCTACGCGGCTGCCGATCGGATGATCGAGGCCGCGGATTGGGTGGTGTGGCAGCTGACTGGCGTTGAAACGCGCAACTCCTGCACCGCAGGCTACAAGGCCATCTGGTCCAAGCGCGAGGGATTTCCGGGGAAGGACTATTTTGTGGCCTTGGACTCCCGGCTGGCCGACGTCGTTGACACCAAGATGAGCCGGAGTATCACGCCAATTGGCCAACGCGCTGGAGGGTTGACGAAACGGGCGGCCCAATGGACTGGCTTGAAGCCGGGCACGGCTGTGGCGATCGCCAACGTCGATGCTCACGTGGCCGTCCCTGCAGCGACGGTTACCGGGCCGGGTCGGATG
>JBGPAT010000277.1:0-4278 GCA_041480885.1 Anaerolineae bacterium | reverse complement strand
TGCGGCGCGGCCCGGTGATCCGGCCGGATTTGGGCACGACGGTTCCGTTTTTTGCGGCTGGCTGGGTGATGCTGGCATTGTTGCTTATCTGGCCTTCCATCTTCTTTCCTTTCATGTGGCTCTCCATATACTTCATCCTGGAGCCGCTCAATATTTGGATGAAGCACCGTTCGCTCGTGGACTGGACTCGCAACGGTGATTGGCGTCCGGTGATTGCCCTATGGTTGGGCGTATTGCTGACTGCCTTCTTCTGGGAGATGTGGAACTACTTCTCGTATCCGAAGTGGATCTATAGCGTGGCCTGGGGCAACTGGTTGCACATCTTCGAAATGCCCCTGCTCGGCTATGGCGGCTACTTGCCATTTTCGCTCGAGCTGTTTGCGCTGTATCATTTGGTGGCAGGTCTGTTCGGCGGTAGGAACAGCCATTACGTGAGGGTCAGTGGGGATTGAACGACGGGTTCGATCGTGCCTCAGTGCACGTGCACTGGCAAACCACTCAAGTCAGTCATCTATGTCGCCACATCTCATCCCGTCGTGGGGTTGTGGGCAGCGATAGAATCGGGCTGTGCCATCTAACGTGGAAGTCAAAGCCAGGGTGCGTGATTGGCCCGCCCTTCGGGGCCTTGCCGAGCAACTGAGTGATGCTGCTGTACAGGTCATCCCTCAAGTGGATACTTTTTTCTGCACAGCAAAAGGGCGCTTGAAGCTGCGGGAGCTCGGACCGTCGTTCGCTCAATTGGTGTACTACGAGCGGCCGGATCACGGCGGACCGAAACGTTCGGACTATCACATATTTGAGACCCGGGATCCAGAATCTCTCAGGACCGCTCTAACACTTGCTCTCGGCGTCCGCGGTGTTGTCAAGAAGGTGCGTTACCTGTATCTGGTAGGCCAGACAAGGCTGCATCTGGATGATGTAGAAGGGTTGGGCCAGTTCATGGAGTTGGAGGTTGTCCTGCGCCCCGAACAGTCGGAATCCGAGGGCCAGGCAATTGCCGAGGGGCTGATGAGCAGGCTTGGAATCCATGAGGCTGATTTGTTGCAGGGCGCCTACGTGGACATGCTAGAAAACCGGACCTAGCCGGCAAAGGAGAAGACATGCCTGAGATCAAGCGCATTAGTCATGTTGGCATTGTGGTGGATGACATTGAGAGATCGCTTTCATTCTGGCGCGATGCACTTGGGCTCAGACTGCAGGGACTGCGCGACGTTGTTGCCGAAGATTCTCAGGTTGCCTTCATGCCCCTGCAAGGCTCCGAGGTGGAGCTGATCCGGCCGACGAGCCAGGACTCCGGAATCGCCAGATATCTATCCAAGAGAGGGGCGGGATTGCACCATATTTGCCTTGAAGTGGACGATATCGACGGCATGTTGAAGCAGCTTTCGGCAAAGGGTGTCCGCCTGATCAATGAAGAGCCGCGCCTGCGTCCCGATGGCACCCGGTACGCCTTCGTACATCCTGAATCAGCCAGCGGCGTTCTTGTGGAACTCTATCAACTCGCCTGAACGCAGGCGGCAGCCGCTTCCTTCGCAGATCAGATCCTTTCAGACTCGGCGGCATTCCGTGCCTTGGGGCGCTGCGTCCCGACGTTCGTGGTTTAATTGAGTCGTGCTTGCCGACATTGAATCCACCCTAATTGCCAAGTGCGGACTTGATCGGGCCACCCCGATCCTGGTCGGTGTTTCCGGCGGGCCGGACAGCTTGTGCCTCTTGCATCTCCTTCATCAAGGCGGCTGGCAGGTGGTCGTTGCCCATTTCAATCATCGGCTGAGGCCGGAGGCGGATGAGGAGGCCCGGGATGTCGAAGTGCTTGCCGCACGCCTGTCACTTCCGTTTGTGTCCGAGTCCGTCGATGTCCGCGCGCACGCGGACGCGGCCGCGCTCTCTATCGAAGAAGCCGCTCGGAATCTGCGGTATGAGTTCCTCGTTGCACAAGCCCGCAAATGCGGTGCTCAGGCTGTTGCCGTGGGGCATACCGCAGATGATCAAGTCGAGACTGTGTTGATGCACTTCATCCGGGGCGCCGGGCTAAATGGGCTGAAAGGTATGCGGCATCGGATTGTGCTCGCGGTCTTTGACCCGGCAATTCCGATTGTGCGTCCGTTGCTCGATTGCTGGCGGACAGACACGATTGCCTATTGCGAAGCCCACTCTCTTCCAGCCCATTTCGATCCCAGCAACGCCTCTCTTGACTTCCTCCGCAACCGCCTGCGACACGAGCTGATCCCCCAAATCGAAACCTATAATCCCGGTTTTCGCCAGGCGCTCTGGCGCACCGCGCACTCCCTTTCGGATGACTATTCGTTCCTCAACGAAATGCTCGAATCGGAATGGGAGAGGGCTATCCATCGGGAATCTGGAGACTGCCTCGCTTTCGACTTGGGCTATCTCTCGAAGCGCCCGGACGCCGTGCAGCGGAATCTCGTCCGCCGCGCTGCTGAGCGCCTTGTTCCTACGTGCGAGATCACCTTCTTGGCCCTGGAGCATGCCGCCACCTTCGTTACTGATCGAGCTCAAACGCGCATGGATCTCGGGGGGGGCGTAATGCTGGTTCGCGAAGGTGAGCTGCTTTACGTTTGCAAGGACCTTGCCAGCTTGCCCTTCGAGGATTGGCCTCAAATGCCCCTGCAAGTCGATTCGATCCCAATCTCGCTTGGCGATTCACAAATGCTCCAGAACAGGTGGCGACTCGATTCTGAGACGGGGTTAGGGGCAGACCTGGGCAGAATCGCGTTGACTCGCAATCAGGACCGCTTCCAGATCTTGTCGGATGAAGAGACCTTACCGGAACATCTTGAGTTGCGTGTCCGCCGGCGTGGCGACCGCTTTGAGCCCCTCGGTATGCAAGGACACTCGCAGAAACTTTCTGACTATTTTGTGAATGAAAAAATGCCTCGACGTGCCCGCGCGCGTTGGCCGTTGCTATGCGCGGGCGATACTGTGATCTGGGTTCCCGGATACAGGCTTGCCGAAGGCTTCAAGATGCGGGCGGATACGCGCCGCGCCGTGCGATTCTCACTTGGCCGAGATCCCGAGACTCTTTAGGGGCATAGTGCCGGGCAAGAGAGGGTATGGACTGCTCGCTGCGCCGTCCGCACCCTTAGTTTCTATCATTGGGTCTCGTTGAGTTGTCGCAGTTTCAGGTGGATTTCCCTCCACTGGATCTTCGAAACGCCAATTTTCTGCCGGACCTTGTCCGGTTCCAAGCCGGACTGAAAATCGCGAAGCGCACATGTCCAGCGGCACATATCAAAGGACAGATGCTTCTTCAAGCCGGCCTCCTCACCGATGTCCTCGAGCAGGTACTCCAACCTGCGGGGGGACCATGGGAATAGTTGATCGACCGGCCGGTACTGGGCGAGATATTCGTTGTAAGCGCTCAGCCAATCCTCGGGCAGATCCAGCTTGCGCTCCTTGTACCGGTTGGCCGGGCTTGCGTAACGTATGAAGACATGTGGACCAGGTGCTCCGTCAACATCGACATGGTTCATATGGATGCCAAGGCATTCGCTCTTCTTGATGCCCGTTGTGAGCAGAAGTTGCAGCAGAATGAAAGGCCGCGCGTCCGGCCTTTTATCCCGCCGATGCCGGTCGGCTGCGGCCAGCGCCGCATTGACTTCGTCGTCGTCCAACACCTCCGGCAGGGGGCTGACAGCCGATCGCTGGAGCACCTTCTCGGCGGGGTCGGTGACGAGCACGCCATACTTGCCCAGCCAGCGGAAAAAGGACTTCACAGAAGTGATTCGGCGCGCGAACGTTTTGGGGCTGCATGGGACATCGCGCTCGCTCTCCATCCAGTGAAAGAACCGATTGAGATCATTCGTCGTGACCGCGCCCACGCTCCGGTCGGCGGGCAAGAAGCGCGTCAGCAGGCCCACGTCAGACAGGAACGCCTTGACCGTGTTCGGTGAGCGGCCCTGGTCGTACAGGAACGACTCCCAGGCCTTGAGGGCCGGAACAAGCGTGGCCTGAGCGGTTATGCGTGACGAAGTTTTCGAGGGCATATGGCTTCCCCTTCGGCGCAGGAATGAATGCTGAGGTGCACAAGTCGTGTAGCCGTGCGCATAGTTTAGCCACAATTTGGCCCACTGTCAACTAGTGTGTCAGATCCTCCGGCTGGAAGCAGGCTCCGTAGTCGTACCCCAGTACCAGGCGGTAGGCTGAGGCAGCCTTCGGATCCGGCGCCGACAGGATTGTCGCCGAATTCAGTCCCAGCCCATTGAGAATCGCTGTGCGAGCGTCGGGATCCTGCGTGGTCGTTGAATCGATGAGCAC
>JBGPAT010000276.1:0-4302 GCA_041480885.1 Anaerolineae bacterium | reverse complement strand
GCTCGGCGGCGGCTGGGGCGTACTCACCGCCGACCTCCTGGCGGCGCGAGGCCTCGCAACTATATCAAGAGCGGGAGGCTGCGAGCCGCGGCCTAGCTGTCCTGGATGAGCGGCGCCGCACTCAGGCGGCCTCGCACGCCGCACTGCTCGCGGAGCGGGAGCTTGCCGCGAGCGAGCAACAGCTAGCATCCGAACGGCTTGCCGAAATTGAGCAGGAGTTGTTGCGGGCGCGGGCAGAATTTGACGAGGCTAGGGGACAGCTCGCGTTAGTGCAGGAGGCACTGCGGACGCGGCAGGAAGGAAGGGGGGCGGTCGAAGCCGACCTGCAGGCGGCCCGGGACAAAATTGCAATTCTTGGAGGACAGAAGGCTGAGACGCAGGCCCGTGTGGATGCGCTCGTCAAACGCCTGGAATACCTCTCAGGTAGTCAAGGCTCTGTGGAGAAGAGCATTCAGGCCGTCGAGGCAGACGCGCAACAAGCTGGAATGATGCATGCTGAGGCTGCCGGCAGGCTTAAGGAGTCTGCCTCGCGCCTCCAAGAGATGCTCGACCGTCTGGTTGTGCTAAGGAATGATGTCGAGCGAAAAGAGGAACAGAGACGCGGCGCGCTCGAAGAACGAATGAACGTGCGATCCCGCCACTCGCGAGCGCAAGCACAACTTGAGATTGTTGAGCAGGCAGAACAATCACTGTCGGGCTACGCAGACGGGGCGCGTTTCCTGCTGGATGCAGCTCGTCAGTCCCGGTTGAGGGCACGAGGCGCGCTGAGCGCGGTCCTTGACCTCCCCGCAGAACTCGAGACCGCAATCGCTGCCGCCCTGGGTGAGGCCGTGGATACGGTGCTGCTGGACGACAGCCAGGTGGATTTGGCGCTGCACCTTCTTGAAACGGAGGAAGCCGGACGGGCCGCATTATTGTCTCTGAACGACCGGACTGGCAGTTCGCTCAGTCGCCCGAACGATGAGGAACTACTCGGGATCGCTTCCGAACTTGTTAAGGTACCTCCTGAGTTACGCAGCGCCGTAGACGTCCTCCTCGGGCAGACCTTGGTGGTGAGGACTCGGTCGGCGGCCAGGCGCCTAGTGGCGGCGATCCCGGCGCAGGCGCGAATCGTGACACTGCGGGGGGAGGTCTTCCGTGGCGATGGTCTGATCATGGCTGGCAAGGCCGCGTCTGCGTCGACGCTGAGCCGCCCGCGGCAGAAGCGCGAGTTGACAGCCGCGCTCGCGGAGATCATCGCGCACCTTGAGGCCCTCGATGCGACGGTGGAGGATTCGTCGCGGGAACTGCAAATAGCGAACGCCGAACTCTCGGCGCTTGAGGTGGATCTTGAGAAAGCTCGCCAGCTCTCACAACAGCTGCAGACATCAGAGCAGAAGACGGCCTTGGATCTCGAAAGGCAGCACCGCTTGCTGGAGTGGCACAGAAGTCGTCAAGCCGAGTTGCTACTTGAAATCTCGGATGCCGAAAATGACAAAGGGCAGTTGGCGGCTCTTGCGGTCGAGTATGAGATGCAGGCCGGCGGGGCCCGAGATGATGTGCGGCGGTTGGCCAGTGAATTGGACCAGCTCAGTCTGGAGGAGGCCCAAGAACAGGCAGCCTACTGGGTCACGCGCGCGGCCGTAACTGAGCAAACCGTAACGAGCCTCGAAGTGCGCAAAGCGGAGCGCCTGCAGAGTCTGGAGGGCCGTGCCAAGGAGATGCGAGAATTGCAGGCGCGACTGACAGACGCGGAGCAGGATGTGCACGACTTGGACGGGGATAAGACTGTGCTGCTGGAAGGCGAGAGCGCCTTTCAGCAGCAGATCGAGGCGTTGCAGCAGAAGATCGGACCGGCTGAGAGCGAAGTCGACGAGGCCGAAAAGCAAGAGCTCGATCTCGCAGAAACCGAAACGGCGGCGCAGAGAGACGCCTCGAGCGTTGAACGTTCCCTGACGCAGTTTGAGATCGACCTGGTTCGTCGTGAGGAAGCGCTTGACTCGCTGCGCGGGCGGATCATGGACGATTTTGGCCTCGTGGCCTTTGAGTACGCGAAGGATGTGGAAGGGCCTGTGCCGCTCCCTTTTGAAGGGTTGGTGGAAGAGCTGCCGCTGATAACGCAGCTGGATCCTGAGCTGGAGAGTCATCTTGCGCAGCGTCGGGCGCACGTGCGTCGCCTTGGGCTGATCAATCCGGAGGCCCAGAATGAGTACAGCGCCGAATCGGAACGCTATTCATTCATGTCAGCGCAGATCGAAGACTTGCGGCAGGCGAGTGCTGACCTGCGGCAAGTCATTGCTGAACTGGATGAGCTGACGCGGCAGGAGTTTTCTCGGACGTACGCATCCGTGGATAGGCAGTTCCGAGAGATATTCACGAGGTTATTTGGGGGAGGTTCCGCGCACCTGTCGCTGACCGATCCGGACAATCTGATCGAGACCGGAATCGAAATTGAGGCAAGGCTCCCGGGGAGGCGGGAGCAAGGGCTGTCGCTGCTGTCGGGTGGGGAGAGGAGCCTGACCGCTATCGCGCTGGTGTTTGCTCTGCTCAAGGTTGCACCGACGCCCGTGTGCGTGATGGACGAGGTAGATGCAATGCTCGATGAAGCGAACGTGGGCCGATTCCGCGACCTGCTGGCGGATCTAAGTCAGGACACGCAGTTCATCATTGTGACTCATAATCGCAACACGGTTCAGGCAGCTAGCTCGATTTACGGCGTTACGATGGGACGAGACTCCACGAGCCAGATCATCAGCCTGAAACTGGATGAGGTCAGTGAAGAGATGTTGGGCACCAGTCGCAGATAAGCGTGGACAAGAAAAGGGACCGCCCTGCTTTGGGCGGTCCCTTTTTTCTACTGTGGTGCCGCAGGGAGCGGTGGATCGGTAGGCACGATGTTCTGCCAGACATCGTAGGTGACCGCCTTGTACTCGGTACGAGCTTTTTGGAGCCAGTCATTGAACGCTGTCTGTTTGGCCTGGTCGTAGGCGCTGGCGTCCAGTGGGATGTCCGAGTGAGCGAGAACCTGGATAATGTGGTAACCAAACTGACTCTTGACCGGCTGGCTGATATCGCCCACCTTCAAGGCGTACGCGACGGCCTCAAACTCCGGCACCATGGCGCCCTTGCCGAACCAGCCGAGGTCACCCCCCTTGCTCTTCGTGCCCGTGTCCTGTGAGACTTCGGCCGCGATCTTCGCGAAGTCCTCGCCGTTGAGCAATCGCTGGCGAACGACGTTGGCAGCCGCCTCATCCGCAACGAGGATGTGTCGCGCCCAAACCTGCTCCTGGATGCGCGGAACGTTTGCGGTAATCTGGTCAAAGAGCTTTTGGCGCAGCACGTCGGTCTGGTAGAGCTGCCTCACCTGATCTGCAGTCAGCCCGATGGCGATGAGCTGCTTCACACCGTTGGCATAGGTGTCCTCGAACCCCTTCTGAGTGAAGGGGGTGCTTGTCGGTACAGGTGTCGCTGAAGGCTCCGCAGTTCCGGTGGGGCTCGGAGTCGCCGTTGGAGTCGCCGATGAAGCGACCGTACCTGAGGCTAGGGGATCGGGAGTCGAGGTGGGGGAGGGCGTCGGCGTCACGACGGCAGTCGGCGTCGGGGTGAGCGTCACAAGCTCCAGGGTCTGTGGAGAGAGCGTTGGGGTAGTCACTGGCGTCGGCGTGACCGTAGGGGTTGGCGTCCCATTCGGATAGTACTGATAGGATGCCTGGATAGCTTGATCAACCTCTGCTGTGCCGGCAGTGATACCGCGCTTGGCCGCCTCCTGCCGAATTAGCTCCTCGTCAACCATCTGGTCCAGCACGGACTTTCCAAGCGAAGAGGGGGAGTCCAGCTGAGACGTGATCTGCTGTTCTTGGGAGCTCAGATCCATGCCAAAGTACTGAGCATACTGTTGGTACATCTGCAGTTGATTAATCAGACGGCGACGCTCCATGCGCACCCGCGCCTGCCATTCACCAATGGGGAGGCTCACGTTCGAAATCCTGGCGATCGGGCGGCGCGCCTGGAGGTAGTTCACATCCAGGTAACCATAAACAACAAGACCGACGGCAATCACGCACAGCCCAATGAACCCAATCAGGATCCAGCGGGTTTGACGGCGTTCGCGCTCGAGCCGGGCCATGTGCTTTCGGGTATGCAGGACGGGTTTGTTTTCCCGCGGGTTTGCCATAAGTTTCTTCCTGCGAAATATATGCTCGAAGGCGTGAGCCAGTTGCACGCCAATGCGGCTGCTTAGCGAGGGTTATCTTCCCAGCGACCGCCGGTATACGGAAGCAGCGCAATGTGACGGGCACGCTTGATCGCGCCGGCCAACACGCG
>JBGPAT010000275.1:0-4324 GCA_041480885.1 Anaerolineae bacterium | reverse complement strand
TTCATGGCTGAGCACTCAATATGCCAGCCGGGGCGGCCCTTACCCCAGGGAGAATCCCAGGCGGGCTCGCCCGGCTTGGCGGCCTTCCAAAGGGCGAAATCCATCGGATGTTCCTTGGCTTCGTCGACTTCGATGCGCGCTCCCGCCTGCATCTCGTCGAGTTTCCTGTGCGACAGCTTGCCGTAATTCTTGTCTTTGGTGACGCGGAAGTAGACGTCGCCGTTGGAGGCCGCGTAGGCATAACCCTTTTCGATCAGGCCGCTGACCATAGCCTGGATCTCGGTCATCGTCTGCGTGGCGCGGGGACTGCTGGTGGCGGGCAGGATGTTCAGGTCGCGCAGATTCTCAGCGTAGTCGTTGATGTAGCGCTGGGCCAGTTTAAAGGGATCTTCGTGGAGCTGGTTGGCGCGGCTGATGATCTTGTCGTCGACATCGGTGTAGTTCATCACGTGCCGCACCTGGTAGCCGCGATATTCAAGATAGCGACGGATGATGTCGAAGACCAGCGCCGACATGGCATGACCGACGTGGGCCTCGTTGTAAACGGTGACGCCGCAGACGTACAACTTGACGACGTTCGGCTCGAGTGTCTCGAAATCTTCCTTGTTATGAGTGAGTGTGTTGTACACACGAATCATGATTGCTTTCCCCTCCCGCCACGGGGTCGCTCCCACTCTCTATGTAGGTAGAATGTGGAGCAGAGCCCGAAGACAGGTTCCGGGGTGCGTCCCGAGCGGGCCCCCAAGCGACTCGCGCGGTTAGTTCGATCCGCTTCCACCAGACGGTTTTCTGCGGCTTTTCCCGCTGGCTTCTTCGACGCGGCCGAAGATCATGCGGCCGGCAGCGGTTTGGAGCACCTTGGTGACGTGCACATCCATGTACTCGCCGATGTAGTCCTTGCCGTTCTCCACCACCACCATCGTGCCGTCGTCCATGTAACCCACGCCCTGGCCGATTTCCTTGCCCTCCTGAAATACATTGAGGTTCAAAACCTCGCCGGGCAGTACCACCGATTTGACGGCATTCGCCAATTCGTTGATGTTCAAGACCGCAACGCCCTGCAGCTCGGCAATACGGTTGAGATTGTAATCGTTGGTAAGCACCGGGCTCTTGAGCTGCTTGCCCAGCACGACCAGCTTATCGTCCACCTCGCGGACTCCCTCGACGTCAATGTCGCTGACGCGGACCAGGATATTGGGCAGTTTCTGGAGTTCGGCCAGCACTTCCATGCCGCGCCGGCCGCGCTGGCGGCGCAAGCCGTCAGGCGAATCGGCGATGTACTGCAATTCGTTCAGGACGAAGCGCGGGATCAAGAGCGTGCCAGGCAGGAAGCCGGTACGGGCGATATCGGCCACGCGGCCGTCAATGATCACGCTTGTATCCAGTAAGATCGTGCGGTTGAGGTTCGTCCAAGAAGAACCGGAACCCGTCTCGGTGCGGCCGCTGAGGCTGCCGACCAGGCTCATGATGTCGCCCTGGCGCATCACGAACAGGGATACTCCAAAGTAGCCGAAGATCAAGACCGCAACGAAGGGCATGACGCTCCCGAAGGGATCCGGCAGGCGCGAAAGCGGAAATGACAGGAGCGCGGCCGTAAGCATGCCGACCAGCAGACCGGTGAGACCGGCAAAGAGGGTTTCGGCGGCGACCCGCCCGAGGAGGGAACGCAGGGCCCGCGCAGGACGAGTTGTGAAGTACGGCGTGAATAGCAATCCGGCAAGAGCGCCGAGCGACGCAAACCCCAGCGTAGTGCGGATGGCTTGGGACGGATTGAGTACCGAAACGTCGTGACCCCAAATTCCCCCGGCGATTGCAAAAAGAATCATGAAAATAATGCGAAGGAAAAATTCCGTGCTCATAATGGCTCCTTCAATTGTAAGGTGCGGGATAATGTAGTAAATGATAGCATGGGTGTTGTATCCCGTCAATCACGCCCGACAACCCGTTCGAGCGACCTCGTGGTTCGAAGCCAACGGGGAGCCCTTCCAGGCTTAACGATGGTCAGGCTGATTCATCACGACCAAAGCCAAATCCCCATACCCGCGGACCTGCCCGGCGAACACGTGAGAGTTGACCGGATGCAAGACAACACCGAAGGTCCACACTGCTTGGGTTGCAGGCAGGGGTCGACCGTGCGGTCGCCTGACCCGGTCCCGCAGTATAATCTACGGCAACCTACATGGCCGCCTGGCCCAAGGGAGGCTGCCTGCCCGTCAGCACACAGGAACCATTTTAGAGTTTCACGAAGGAAGCTGTAATTCCCATGGCCATTGACCAATTCGGCCGTAACATCCACTACTTGAGGATCAGCCTCACCGATCACTGCAACCTGCGGTGCATCTACTGCATGCCGGAAGATCAGACATTCCGTCCGAACCCGGAACTGATGCAGGACGATGAGATCCTGCTGCTGACGCGCCTGTTCGCAAACCTGGGCTTCGACAAGATCCGGCTGACCGGCGGCGAGCCGACCGTGCGCAATCACATCGTGGAGATCGTGCGGGGCATCGCTTCGACTGAAGGCATCCGCTCGGTATCCATGACGACGAATGGCGTGCTGCTCAAGAAGCTGGCTCAGCCGCTGGTCGAGGCTGGCCTGAAGCGCGTCAACGTCAGCATCGATACCCTGGATGCCGACAAGTTCCAGCGCTTGACGCGCTGGGGGAAGCTTGAGGATGTCTGGGAAGGCATCCTGGCGGCCGAGAAAGCCGGTTTGCGGCCGATCAAGCTGAACGCGGTCGTCGTCAAGGGGTACAACGAGCCCGATGTGGTCGACCTGGCGCGGCTCACCGTGGACCATCCGTGGCAGATGCGCTTCATTGAGATGATGCCCTTTGGGGGCGTGACCGATGTGCAAACCGGACAAGTCATCACGGCCGCGCAGATCCAGACGCGCATCGAGGAAGCCCTCGGCCCGCTGGAAGTTGCCAATGACGGGCAGCTGGACGGCGAGGCGCGGGTCTTTCATGTGCCCGGGGCACAAGGCGATATCGGGTTCATTTCGTCGGTCACCAACCCGTTCTGTGAGTGGTGCACGCGGGCACGGTTGACAGCGGACGGGCGGCTGCGCCTCTGTCTGCTCCGTGAGAATGAGGTGGACCTGCTCACGCCGCTGCGCTCCGGCGCTTCGTTGGAGGACCTGCGGCGATTGATTCTGGATGGGATCTGGTCCAAGCCGTGGGGACACGGTCTCGCGGAGGGCGTGATCCCGCTGAACCGCGTCATGAACGAAATCGGGGGTTGAGGACTCCTCACGTCATCGCCAGCGAGCCGCGCTGCCCAGAAGAGCAGATCGTTTCGATCGCAACGACAACTCAATAGAATGATCAAAGCTGTCTTCTTCGACCTTGATGGAACACTGCGTCACAACCTCCCCTCCGGCGGGGAGGTTTTTGCAGACTACGCCATCCAGTTGGGAGTACAGGCCAGCGATGAAGACCGGCTGCGCGCCGCGCGTTGGGAGCACTTCTACTGGGCCAATTCGGCCGACCTGAAGGCTGACAGGGTAACGTATGCCGGCCAGAACGGCGCATTTTGGAATCGGTATGGCCAGCGGCAGCTGGTGGCACTGGGCGCCTCCACACTGAAAGCCGCCGAGCTGGCCCCGAAGGCTACGGAGTACATGCTGCATGCATACAAGCCTCAGAGTGTCGTGCCTCAAGATGCGATGCGCGTGCTGCCCCTCTTAAAGGAAGCCGGCTACAAGCTGGCTGTGATCTCGAACCGGGACAAGCCCTATCAGGAGGAGATGGAGGCGCTGGGGCTGGCTCCATTTCTCGCATTCTCACTGGCGAGCGGGGAGGTCAACGCCTTCAAGCCGCAGCCGGAGATCTTCCTCCACGCCTGCCAGCGGCTGCAGGTGAGTCCGGGCGAAGCGGCGTACGTGGGTGACAACTACTTCGCCGATGTGGTGGGTGCGAGGGCGGCCGGCCTGACGCCCGTGCTGTATGATCCGCGCGGCGTCTTCCCCGATCCGGGGTGTGCGATCATCCGGTCCTTCGAGGAACTGCCGGCTGTGTTGCAAGCCAGTGCTCCAACCGCAAACGACGCCAGTCACTAGAAGGGCTACAGGGGGACTCGGCAAGCAGAACCTGCAAGCAACACACAGCACCCGAAAAGATGCGGCGCTTCCGCCGCCTCTGGATGCGCGCCGCGGTTTTGCGAGCGTGCGTTTCGCGAGCGTGGACTTCGCGAGCATGAATTTTGCGAGCGTGGATTTCGCGAGTATAAATGGGTTGAGGGGTGAGTCTTGGCTTCGCAGTATGTCTTGAGTCATAGTTGGTTTGGAAAGGATGCCTCATGGCCTGGGAAACAAAAGTAAGCC
>JBGPAT010000274.1:0-4340 GCA_041480885.1 Anaerolineae bacterium | reverse complement strand
GCGCGATCATGGCCTCCAGTTCGCCATCTTCCAGCATTCGCCTTTGAATGTTGTCCAGCCAGATCGACTGTCCCAGGGAGACGAGTTTCGCAATTCTGTTCATGATTTTGTCTTCCGATTGAACCGGGCACAGGCCGGAGCCGCGCGGCCGGTACAGGGCATGGACCCGCATAGGCCCGTCAGCTACAACTTACCGAACTGCTCCAATTGCCTGATTTCGCCGACGCGACGCGCGAGGCGCTCCTCACCAGGTTCGTTTCCCAGGTAACGTGCCGACAGAAACGCTTGTACCAGAACGTCTGCCAACCCCGAGCCAATCACGCGAGCTCCGAGACAAAGCAAATTCATGTCGTCGTGCATTACGCCCTGCGCGGCAGAGTAGCTATCATGGCACACTGATGCCCAAACGCCCTTCATTTTGTTCGCGGCAATGCAGGCTCCGATGCCTGATCCGCAGACCAGAATCCCTCGCTCCGCCTCGCCCCGCTGCATTGCAAGCCCGACTTTCTCAACATAGACTGGAAAGTCCACGGGCTCGCTCGTTGTCGTTCCGAGATCGAGGGCTTCGACACGCGCGGCGCGCACGGCGGCCAATACGGCGCCGCGCAGAGGAAAGCCAGCGTGATCGAACCCGACCGCGACCCTCACAATCCTCCTGCCGACTTGCTCGCCACAGGAGCCGGCGCTTCGCTTTGAGATGCCGCCGGCGCACGCTGCCCAGATTTCAGGAGGAGCTTCGCGTTCGCATATACGTTGTCCACTGTGAATCCGAAGTGCTGAAAAATGGTCTGGTATGGCGCAGAGGCACCAAAATGGTCAAGCCCGATAGTCAATCCGCTGAGGCCGACGTAACGCTCCCAGCCCTGGCTTGCTCCGGCCTCGACAGCCATCCGAGCCTGCACTCTTTCGGGCAGCACGGACTTCCGGTAGGCCTCGTTCTGCTGTTCGAACAACGCCCACGAGGGAAATGACACGATCTGGACAGTGTGGCCTTCGTCAGCGAGCCTGCGTCCTGCATCGTAGATCAACGTCACTTCAGAGCCTGAAGCCATTAGAATCAGCTCGGGATCGCCGTTTCCGAGTGCGGCCAGCACGTACGCGCCTTTGCCAAGACCGTCTGCCGACGCAGTGAGTGACCGGTCAAAAACTGGAACACTTTGGCGCGTCAAGGCCAAGACCGTGGGCCCGTCTCGACGAGCAACCGCGATCCGCCAGGCCTCGGCGACTTCGTTAGCATCTGCGGGTCGGATCACAACGAGATTCGGCACCGCCCGCAATGCCGCCAAATGCTCGACGGGCTGGTGGGTCGGCCCATCTTCGCCCAGCCCGATGCTGTCATGCGTGAAGACGAATATTGTGGGAATATGTGATATGGCCGCGATCCGAATTGCGGGCTTCATGTAGTCCGAGAAGACTAGGAAGGTTCCGGCATAAGGGATCAATCCCCCGTACAGGGTCATTCCGTTTAGGGCGGCGGCCATGGCGTGCTCCCTAACGCCAAAATGCACGTACCGTCCTTGTGGAGTGTCGTCCTGAAAGTCCACCGCGCCATCAAACCTGGTGTTGTTGGACGGCGTTAGGTCTGCCGAACCCCCAACCATCTCGGGCAACTTGGCTGACAGCGCCGACAGCACCTTTCCAGATGACGTGCGCGTGGCCATACCCTTTGCATCTGCGGGAAAAACGGGGAGAGCGGATTGCCATTGTTGCGGCAGGCGTCCCTGCAGCCGACGCTCGAGTTCAGCGCAGGCCGGAGGATTGCCGAACCTGTATGCGTCCAGGCGTCTATTCCAATCGTCTTCAGCCTCCTGCCCCGCGCCGATCGCGCGCCGGAACAGCTCCAACACATCCGAGGGGATTATGAAACGCGGCTCAACCGGCCACCCCAGATTCTCTTTGGCAGCCTTGAGTTCATCTTCGCCAAGCGGTTCACCGTGCGCCTTGGCTGTATCCTGTTTGTGCGGGGCACCAAAGCCAATGTGCGTCCGGCATGCGATCAGAGAAGGCCGCGGATCGGCCTTGGCGGCCTCAAGCGCATGGTGAACAGCTTCGACGTCGTTGCCATCATCCAGGCGTTGCACGTGCCAATTGTAGGCAGTGAAGCGGGCGGTTCGATCCTCGGTGAAGGCCAATTCCGTGGATCCGTCTATCGATATGTGATTGTCGTCATACAGGAATATCAGGCGCCCCAGTTGGAGGTGACCCGCAATCGAGGCGGACTCAGAGGAGATACCCTCCATCAAGTCCCCATCCGTGACGATTGCATAAATGTAGTGATCGAACAATTCCGGGCTGAACTCCGCAGCCATGTGAGCCTGGGCAATTGCCATGCCTACAGCCGTGGCAAAGCCCTGGCCCAGCGGCCCGGTCGTTGTTTCCACGCCCGGGGTAAGACCGTATTCCGGGTGTCCTGGCGTCCTGCTGCCCCACTGCCTGAAGTTCTTGATCTCACTCAGGGGCAGGTCATAGCCGGTCAGATGCAGCAAGGAATAGAGCAGCATGGAGCCGTGACCGCCTGATAGCACAAAGCGATCTCGACCTGGCCATTTGGGGTTCCACGGATTATGGTGAAGGTGTCGAGTCCAAAGCGTGAAAGCCATCGCGGCTGCGCCCATAGGCAGGCCCGGGTGGCCAGAATTGGCCTGCTGAACCGCGTCCGCAGCCAGAAACCGAATGGTGTTGATTGCGCGGTTTGTGATGTCGTCCATGCAGAGGCCTCCAAGACCCCATGATTCTACCACCCGCCCTGCAGGGATCTTTACGCGGCCCGAGAGGTATCCTTGACTGGCCGATAGCCGTCACAGGTGCGCGACAAATGTGCCTCGACACACTGGGTCCCCCAGCGATTCGCGGATCAGTATTTCTCTTGCAGGGTCGCAGCAGGCAACGTAATGAAACCCTCCCGCCTGTTGCCCAGCCTCGTGACTTCAGCGGGTTTGGCTACCGACAGCCACGCCGTGTACGCCGCGACCAGGGCATCCAACTGTCCAGGCGGAGGCAGGAGATCAATCGGCAGTATGCCGTGAAGCAGTCGGTGCCGCGTGATCTCTTCCAGGAAAGTCATGGGGTCGCGGATGTGCACGCCCCTTTCGAATAGAATCAGCGCCCGCTGCAAACGGCCCTCCACAGTGGACTGTGGAAGAGGGCTCTGGCCGAGCAAAACGCAGAAACAGGCATGCGGATGGGTTTCTAACCATTGGTGGGATGCCTGCTGGTGGGGAAACTCCTTGAACCCCAGTTTGGATAGCTTTTCGTAGAGAGCCAGTCCCAACTGGACCCACGCCGGTAAGAGGCCTGCATTTGCACCAGTGCCACTCACGGAAATACCGCGGGCTCTTAAATCATATTCCGCGGCTCGGAGGTCCACGCCCCGCAGTCGATGGGATATGCGACCGTGGGCTTCGACGCGCTTTCTAACGGATCCCATGCACAAATGGGCTGGAGAGTTGACCGCCACTACTGCAGATGGCTGACTTGCCACAAAAGCCGTAACTTCGTCAACCTCCGATTCCCCCATCGCAATGGGGCTCAGATCCCGGTCAAGTGCCGCGTAGGTGAATGCATTCCGCCCCGACGTGCCATCAATCCCCACGAATACTGCGTCTGCAAAAGGCATATCCGGATGGTCCACTCCCGCCAAACGCTCCGAGTATAGAGCAAAAGCCCGGCAGGCGCAACCAATGAGCGGGCCAACATCATGCTCCGCGTGCGAGTACGCAGCAGCTAACAGGTGCCGGGAGCATCTTTGAACGAATGCCTCTTCCTCCCAGCCTGAGTGTCGGGTGCTCGTGATATGCTCAGAGAACCCGATCGACCGCTGCGCGGCGCCGAGACCGCCTCACCGCGCCCGTTGCAGTCTTATCGCCGGGCGAGCTGCGCGGCCCGGGTGGTTAGCCACCACCGCGCTCTGCATCACGCGATGAGCCTACGGCGAGTTAGAAAGTACCAAAGTAGCCGGCAAGCTCCTGCTTCAGCGCGCCGAGCGAGTCGAACACGAACAACTGCTCGTTGTAACTCCAAATTGCCTTATCGAAACCGACAATCGTCTCCACTTTGAATGGCAGCAGCGGCGTATTGCCGTTGAGAACGTGCTCCATCTCTCCCTTTGAAGAGATCAGTCCGGTGCCAAAAATCTTTGGTTCCCCGTCCTGACGAATCAGTCCAAATTCCGTACTGAACCAAGCTAGGCGCTTGACATGCTCCCGCAGCTCATCACTCTTTGCTTTGTGAAATGCCGGAGCGAATAGTTCCTGGATTTCCACATACCCGGGAAGGGTGAAGTATGGCAAGTGGCCGTAGACGTCGTGGAACATGTCCGGTTCCGGCGTGAAATCCAATTC
>JBGPAT010000273.1:0-4354 GCA_041480885.1 Anaerolineae bacterium | reverse complement strand
GAAAGCGGAGGATTGACGCAACAACGCATTTTTGACCTGAAGTTCGATGGTCAGCATGTCTGGGCTCTGGCTTCTTCCGGGAATCCCGAAAAGCCTGATACCCTGTTTGTCATTGATGAGGCCAATGGAACCATTCTCAAGCAATTTGATGCCTCCGAATGGGAGGGGGAGCTCGACCAAAAGCTGGGCTTTTCTCCAGGAAGGATATGGGCGTCACACCAGTCGATCGACACCCGGACGTTCGAAGTGCAAAATGATGTCGTCCCCTGGGGGGACTCGTATGCCTATGATGGCAAGGGCTGGATGTGGATAGCCGGTAACTGGTACGTAAGCGACTGTAATCCTGTTCTCTCGGTGGTTAATGCCGATGACCCCAGCCAACACTATGCAGCCTGGTCTTCGGATCTGCATGGGGATGCGTGCAACATGCCAATCACCTTGATTGGAGACCGGATGTGGGTCGCCATGTCCGTGCCTGCTGGCGAGAGGACGTACGCCACCGCCCTGTGGGCCTATCCTGCTGATGGCAGCAAAATGACCAAGGAAACCCACCAGCCATTGGTCATGGTTCCATCTCCGGATGATCTACCCATCGCGCTCGTTGGGGATCAAGATGGCTTGTGGATGCTGGCCGGTGGTGACAAATGGGGATACCTATATCGGTTCGACCCCCAAACCGGAGCACTCCTGGACAGCCTGGATCTAGTCGGCGCGGACTACAAGAAGACAATTACCGCCAATATGGCTTTGGATGATCATGATCTCTGGGTATCCATGGCGAAGGAATTGCTGCGCATCCACCTGAGATAGAAGGAGCCCCTACAGAAGAACGAGGTTCAACCGCCCTGGCTGTGTCCCATATCAGATGAGACGATTGGAGAGTGACGCAGCCGGTCTTTGCGATGAACGATTGGCAAACCATCCCGCACAGAGATCACCGCATAAGACAAAGGTTGCTCCCCAACACTTCCGCCCGAATGGCGCGACTCGCCTGGCCTCGGGAGGTTGATTCTGCTCTCAGGAGTGTCGACGCTCGCTGAGATACCGCCTACGCAACCACGACGGGGCGAGGCAGGCGGTTAGGTCGCCGCGTAACGGCGATTGAGTCCCGCGCCCGGGGATCCCCTGAAGCCAGCGGCGGGGACACGTGTATGCAGCGGGGCAGCTCTACGGCGCGAGCGCGGCTCTGATGCAGTCTGTTTCGGGGGAATTGATGCCTGTGGACCTGGCCGAACTCGAGCCCTACGTGCTGGCCGCCCGCACGCAGATGGGGAAGAGGAGTACAACCGGGCGTTTTCCGAGGGCCAGGCCTTGACGAGAGACGAAGCCATTGCCTACGCACTCGAGCAGACGCCTCAATAGCCTTTCTGCCCCGTTATCGTCGCTCGTGCGCAACCGGCTCAGACCCCAGCTGGACTTGAGCGCCGACTCGCGGGATCCCCTAAGAGCAAGCACGGGGACACTGTCTCCGACCTGAACACGCTTGGTCGCAGGTTTCCTTCTAGGGCGCTGCGCGGCGAATCGTACTGGCCCCACAGCTCAAAAGCAAGCTGCTCTCCACACCGGTAGAGCGGTTTGTTTCTATGTTACAGTCTGGGCACAAGGCAAAACTGGGTGGATTAGGTCTTGAATTGTCTCGTTTAGATTCGAACAAAGAACCATAGAATGGTTGGAGGCCGCGTGGGATCATCGGATCCAAAATCCCGGGGTAACTTCGTCCAAGGCGTCCAAAGTTTCCACAGCGTGCTGCCTCGGTTGCACCCGAATTGGACCCACCTGCCGCACGGAGTCGGGCGCTCCCATCCGCGCGCCCTATTCCTGATGAAAAAAGGCCGCTCCATTTCGGAACGACCTTTTCTTCTTTCCTCCAGCGAACCAATTCTTAAGGCAGTGTGTACTCGATGGAGAGCACCGGGCGGTTTGTGCTGGTCGTTGCATCGCCAGCGAAGAACGTGTCATAGTTCGCGATGTGGTTGTTATTGTCATCCAAGGCAAAGCGCAACCGGAACTGCGTCACACCTGTCAGGTTGATGTAGGTGTAGTCCGCCGCAGGCAATACCAACTGAAACCAACCGCCCGCTATGGAATTGAAATGTCCAACATTGTTTGCCGAGGCCGCCGCTTGGAAGTCCGTTTTCCCCAGCGCAACCGTGCCGAAGGTTCCTTTCTTGATGTCGGCCAGCAGGTGGCCAAACGTGGCCAACGGATCCGTGCCCACTACGCCTGCTTTTTTGATGCTGAGCGTCACCGAGCGGATCGCGGCGGTATCCGGCAGGCCGGCCGTGTTGAAAGACAACAGCGAACGATACTGTTTGTTGGAAGCATCGTCGCCCAAGCGCAGCGTGCCGGCCGCGCTCATGGTTCCCCCGACGCGGCTGGTCTCCGTGGATTCGAGCACCCAACCGTCGTAGGCCGCGGATGTGCGGGCGGGGAAAGATGTGCTGGGCATGCCGAACATCAGCACGCGGTTGTTGCCCCAATCCTCCGCCCATAAAACCTTGGCGGTGGGGTCGTAGAATACGCCCGCTGCGTCATTGAAAGTTGCGGCGGATTGACCACCGGTGTCGGCTGTGCCATTCGTGAAGTCCGGCTGGCCGAGCACGTAGCTGGCATTGGCGCCATTCGCCAGCCTGGCCGCGGCGTTGAAAATCAGAATGCGATTGTTTCTCTCGTCGGCTACATACAGCCGTCCGTTCAGATCCCCGGTCGCGCCAATGGGATTGCGCATCCCCCTTTGGGTCGTGGCGACAGCCTGAGTAGTGAAGTTCAGCTGGCCGAGGACGCCGTCTGCTTTGGCGCCGTTGAGTTTGGCGGCAGCGCTATCAAAGCGCAGGACCCGGCTGTTACCGGTATCTGAGACCCACAGGCGCCCGCCCCCGTCCACAAACACGCCACCGGGAAGAGCCATCCCGCTCTGGGTGGTAGCGGCGGTGTTCGTGGTAAAGAGCGTCTGGCCGAGCACGCCATCGGCGTTAGCGCCGTTGGCTTTGAGGACGGCGTTGTCAAAGCGCAGGACCCGACTGTTACTGTCATCTGCCACCCACAGCCGACCGCCCGCGTCTACAAACACGCCCACCGGAATATTCATCCCGCTGCGGGTGATGGCCAACGCCTTCGTGGTAAAGAGTGACTGGCCGAGCACGCGATTTGCGTTCGCACCGCTGGCTATTGTGGAAGCATGATCGAAGCGCAGGACGCGATTGTTGTCCGTATCTGCGACCCACAATCGCCCGCCCCGGTCAACAAAGACTCCCAGCGGAAAAGACATCCCATTCTGCGTGGTGGCGATCGCGCCGCTGGTTAAGTCGGGCTGGCCCAACGCCGCCTCAGCCGCGGCACCGTTAGCCAGGGCATATAAGGACGAAAAACGCAGCACACGGTTGTTATAGCTATCCGCCACGAAGACCTTGTGGGTGGTCGGGTCCACTGCCGAACTACCAGGATGCCGCATCCCGGCGGAGGTGGTAAGCGCGCCGTCGTCGGTGAAGTTCAATTGGCCCAGCACCCGTGTAGCGGCCTGCCCGTTGCTGGGGGCGAAATAGGCGCGCGCTGAACCGGCAAATGCCAGCATCAGCGCCGCGATCAGAATGCCCCTGACCAAGCGAACACCAGTTGCTCTCGTGAACATGTCGTCCTCCTTTGGGCGCATTACAGCCTTTTCTTACCCCCTTTGACCAGAACGAAGTATAACACTGATTGAAATTCGGAGGGGAAGTGCTTCGTTCAGCTTAATCATTGTCGCAACCAGGAGCAAGTTTTCCAGTGGCATTGTCACCCTTGCCCGAGATGGTCCATGGGGAGGCGCACGGCGCGCTCAATCAGAAAACGCGTGCACACGCCTGCCCGTGCCAAAATTGACGGGGAGAGTGTTACGGCAGACCAATCATCAGGAGGGAATTGCTGATATAGCGCACTGCACCCGACAACAGTAAGATCGTAGCCGAACTGGAATTGAGCCTCGCAGATGCCGAGAGTTCTCCTCAGGTATGAGTACGCTTGGTTGTAGGCTCCAATCCTGTTGAGCCCGTGTGAAGCATCTCCAACTGCCTCTCGCAAACTAACGCGGCTCGGCCGGGACTCACGGCTCTCGGCCGCGGCGGTCGCGTAGGGGGTTGTGTCAGCCCTCCCCGCCCTGTGCTCTATCGGGGGACTGCTTTCAGGGGTGCATTCCCTCCTGCTAGCAGCTGATCTTGTATTTCGCCTGGGTGCTCATCCCGCTCAGGTCCATGCCCTGGATCACCAGCTTCACCCAATACGTGCCAGCCGTCAGCGGCGGCGTGAAGCTATCTGACACGTTTTTCGTCCCCGCGTTCTTGAAATTTACGCTTTGCGTCGACAACGCGCCGCTCTGCTG
>JBGPAT010000272.1:0-4366 GCA_041480885.1 Anaerolineae bacterium | reverse complement strand
CTGCTCCCCGGAGGCCACCAGCTTTCCCCCAAACATCGGTCTACGCATAGACCTGAGGGTTGACACAGTGCGGCAAGCGCTCTCCCATCAAGCCCGCGATCAGATTCTGAGCCGCAAGCACAGCCATTTGGTCGCGCGTCCTCCGGCTGGCACTGCCCAAGTGTGGCAAGATAATGCAATTGTCCAGTCCCAGTAAGGGGCTGTCGGCGTTCAGTGGTTCTGGTTCCGTCACGTCCAGCCCGGCAGCGGAGATCCGTCGTGTTTGCAGCGCCTCATATAGAGCCTGATGATCGACGATCGGACCGCGCGACGTATTGACCAGAACGGCGTTTGGTTTCATCCTGCTTAGCGCCAGTGCGTTGATCATATGACGGGTTTCAGCGGTCAATGGGACGTGCAGGGAGATGAAGTCTGACTCGCCCAACAACACATCCAAGTCAACCGGCTTCGCATCAAAACCGCCGCGCACCGATGGGTCGTAGTAGATGACCTTGAGGTCGAAACCCAGCGCGCGCTTCGCGAGCGCCTTCCCGATTCGTCCAAGCCCGATGATCCCCAGGGTGGCACCAACCAGGTCCCCGCCAAGGAGAAGCTGCATATTCCACGTCTTCCAATTTCCGGCTCGAACGTACTGGTCTCCTGCAACAATGTTACGTGCTGCGGCCAGAAGCAGGGCGAATGCCAGGTCGGCCGTTGCATCCGTCAGAACATCTGGCGTGTTGCCCACGGGGATCCCCCGGCTTGTTGCCGCTGCAACATCCACGTTGTCCACGCCGACGGCGCAATTGCTGATGACCTTGAGTCCGGCAGCTGTATCCATGATCTCGGCATCGATGGTTTCCGTGAGCAGCGAAAGCAGGCCCTCCGCACTTCGAACATGATCCAGCAGTTCCTGGTGGGAGGGTGGCATCGCGAATGGCCAGACATCAGCGCGACAGAACTCCTCCACCAGTTCCAACCCTGCTAGTGGGATCCTGCGAGTAACAAAGACTCTTGGCCTTGCCATGCGCACAGTATACTGCAGGCATGAACGAGGATCGATTCCTCACGCACACTCTGCGCGATCGGCGTATCGCGCGGATCCTTGCCAAGGCGCTGGATGCAGTGGAACCTGGCCTGCTCGTGATGCGCCACCTGAAAACCGTAAAGCTCCCCCCACACCGGCGCCTCTTCCTGCTGGCATTTGGCAAGGCCGCAGAACCGATGACGCGGGCGGCCGCAGATGCCATTGGAGATTTCGATGCCGCCTTGGCGATCACGAAACGCTCGACCGGTCGCCTGTCACGCGAGTCGCGGACCCAAATTTCAACCGGGAGCCCGCAGCCGCTGCAGATATTGGAGGCGGGTCACCCAATTCCAGACGCTCGTAGCTTGGCCGCGGGCGCGGCCGCTCTCCATTTTGCCTCCCAACTTCACGCGGACGATCTGCTTCTCTGTATGATCTCCGGCGGCGGTTCTAGCTTGGTCGCGGCTCCGAGCCAAGGCGTCTCGCTGACCGACTTGAAGATGCTAACTTCGGCACTACTCGCAAGTGGCGCCACCGTGGAGGAGATCAATGCAGTCCGACGCAACCTAGACCACTTTAAGGGCGGCGGGCTGGCCGCCGCCTGCTCCGGGACGATTCTTAGTCTCGTCTTGTCGGACGTGGTTGGAGATAACCTGGCGGCAATTGCCTCCGGGCCGACCGTTCCCAACCCTACGTCCGCCGACGAGGCAGCTGCGATTTTGAAGAAGTACTCGATCGAGACTCAGCCATCCATCCTTGACGCCCTACGCACGGCGCGCCGCGCTGAGAGACCGAGGGACTTTGAAAACGTCCACAACGTGATCATAGGCAACAATACGATGGCCGCCGAGGCGGCCAGGATGCAGGCACAGACGGAGGGATTCGATTCCAGCGTCCTAGACCCCAGTCTGCGCGGAGAGGCTCGTGTCGCCGGAGCCCTGCTGGCGAAGACGCTGAGGGGCCGCTGGGACAGTGCGTCTCGTCCGTTCTGCTTGATCGCCGGCGGAGAAACCACGGTTACAGTACGCGGACCCGGCCGGGGTGGTCGAAACCAGGAACTTGCGTTGGCCGCGGTCAATATCCTTGATGGACTGCATGGTGTGCTGCTGGTGACCTTGGCCACCGACGGCGAGGATGGACCCACTGACGCGGCGGGCGCGGTGGTCGGCAGCGACACCTTGCGGGGCGCGGCCAAGCTCGGCATGCGCGCTGACGAGTTCCTATCTCGGAATGACGCGTATTCGTTCTTCGATGCTATCGGCGATCTGCTCAAACCTGGCTACACCGGTACAAACGTCAACGATCTCGTCATGCTGTGCGGCCTTTGATACAATTGCCGGCATGGTCGCGATCAAACAACCCAGTTCAAGAATGTGCTTCGTCTGCGGCGTCGAGAACCCGGTCGGCTTGCATCTGCATATCTATGAAACGGGCCCGGGCACCGTTGAATCCGCATACACCGCGCCAGAGCACTTTCAGGGCTACCCGGGCGTGCTGCATGGAGGTATCGTTAGCGCCATCATCGACGAGTTGTCCGGCCGCGCGCACATGGGCCCCGATCCGCTTGCGCCCCGCTTCATGTTCACCGCGAAACTCGAGATCAAGTATCGACGGAATGTCCCCATTGGAAAGCCCCTAAGGATCGTCGGCAAGGCCGGCCGGGCCAAAGGCAAGACCGCCGAGGCTTGGGCGGGAATCTACGATGCCGAGACCCAGGAACTGCTGGCCGAGGGCAACACTTTGCTCGTCAATATACCCGAGGATCAATTCAACCTATCGAGGATTGGGGAATTGGGTTGGAAAGTCTACCCCGACTGACTCGGTTTCGATTTTTCTCGAAAGAAGGGCTCGGCTACCTGGGGCCGTTTTGAGCTCCTTCGCGGTGGCCGGTGGTCCCGCGTTCCTGTATAATCAGAATTTGCGGGCGCTCTCAAATACATGGCATCAGCATGATTACCGCATATCACCGCCCTCAGACGCTCCCCGAAGCTCTGGCACTGATCGCCCGATCGACCCCCAGGACATTGCCTCTTGGGGGTGGCACGGCACTATCTCACGGGCAGGTCGAGCCCGTCGAGGTCGCCGACCTCCAAGCTCTCGGTTTGAACCAGATCACGAAAAGGGGGAACAACCTCGAACTCGGCGCGACAGCGACGCTGCAGCAATTGCTGGAGAATGAGCATTGCACCGAGGCGCTGAGATCCGCCGTCAAGCTTGAAGCACCCTTGAATCTCCGCAATGCCGCTACCGTGGCGGGGACCATCGTAGTCTGCGACGGACGATCCACTTTCGTGACGGCGCTGCTTGCACTCGACGCGAATCTGACCCTGCTCCATCCCACCTCCGAGACTGTGGGGCTGGGCGAGTTCCTCCCGTTGCGGGCCATGATCCTGCCCGGGAAGCTAATCAGCAGCGTAGGGATCTCCGCCAGTCCGAGACTCGCCTTTGAGTATGTATCACGTACCCGAGCCGACAAGCCCATCGTCTGCGTTGCCTTGGCACAATGGCCGTCCGGTCGCACGCGCCTGGCGGTAGGCGGCTCTGGTTCATTGCCCATTTTGGCGATGGACGGCGCCGAGGCAACCGGCATCGACGTGGCAGCGCGCAACGCATTCCACGATGCCACTGATCCATGGGGTTCGGCTGAGTACCGCATGGATGTAGCTGCCACCCTTTCAATACGCTGTATGAACGCACTTGCTGCCTAGATTTCCCCCAATCAGGTGATTCCAATCCCGGGTTGCAAGCCTGCGGCACCCGCGCCTCAGCGCGGGTGCCGCTTCTTCACCACTCTGTGGATTTCTCGTATCTCCATTGCATGAGCGCTTGACCGGCAACTTCCTTGAACACCTGCTTGTCGCGCTCTGTAAAGAGCTGTCGCCAATTGCCAGCCGTACCTTTGAGGAGAAATGCCGCCAAGTCCCCGCTTCGTTTGGCCTGCCATTCCTCGTCGGGGTTGGACCTCATCTCTGCCCTCACTCTCTTACCCAACGAGGTCGGCACCTTCTTCACGCCGAGGAATATCCACAGTCGCTCCATCTGATCGAATGGCGCTTGTAGCAGAGCTTCGTAGCGCAGCGCATAGTAACGACTGCCAAAGAGCCTCCTGCCCTCCGCGTCTACTTCGGAGACATTCGCGGCCCAGCCACCGGCTGCCCGACGGATCATGGTCTCGGTAAAGATCGACCGCTCACCGTGCGCAAAGAGCGCTGGACCTTTGCGAAGATCCGAGATGATTCTTTTGTCCTGGGTGCTCAGGAATCCAGACTCTTCGACGAAATTCCGGAACCTCTCGGATACGAGCACGTCCCGACCATCGCGGACCATATAGACCAGGTGGGCTTCGGGAAAGATGGCATG